>DMUE01000151.1:885-7557 GCA_003476465.1 Microbacterium sp.
TGACGGTCAGGAACGTGCCGGTCGCGAGTCCCGAGATCGTCTCGGTGCGGGCGAGGGCAGCGGATGCCTGGGGCGCTGAATCCTCGGCGAGCTCGCGTGTCGCCGGGTTCACGAGCTGCACGGCGCCGGTCTCGTCACGCAGGATGACGAACTGCACCTTCTTCTGGTCGCGGACGGTCTCGACCCATCCCGAGACGGAAACGGGGCCGTCGGGCAGACCCTGAAGCTGGTTGACCAGTACGCGGTGACTCACGAGGGTTCAGTCTACGGGGGCTTGCTTCACGTCTGCCGGACCACATGATCTCGCGACCGGGCGGGGGAGCGGGTCACCGGACGCCACAGCATCCGGACATCGATCCACGAAGCCCGGCGGATCTCGGGCGCGCAGGCGAACAACGGGTTCTCCCAGCATCGGGAAACGCGGGATCGATACTCTGGCACGCATGACCGCGCCCTCGACGACCTCTCGACGCAGCGCAACTCTGACCTCGTTGATCAACATGCTCCGCGGCGGCCTGATCGGCATCGCCGAAATGCTTCCCGGGATCTCGGGCGGCACGATCGCGCTGATCACGGGTGTCTACGAGCGACTGATCGACTCGGCCGCCCACGTCACCTCCGCCGCCAAGGCACTCGTGACCGGCCCGAATCGACGTGCGGGCTTCCTCGCCGAGATGAAGCGCGTCGACTGGTTGCTGATAGGTCCCCTGGTGGGCGGGATGATCGTGATGGTCCTGCTGCTCGCGGGCACGATCGAGTCGCTGGTGTCCACCCACGTCGAGGCATCCCGCGCGCTGTTCTTCGGGCTCGTCGCCGCGAGCATCGCCGTGCCGCTGTTGCTCATCCCGCGGGTGCGCCGCTCGCTGCCCTCGCACCTCGGCGGGGTCGCCGTGTTGGTCGTCGCCTCGATCACAGCGTTCCTCCTCGTCGACCTCGCGAGCGGGACGCTCACCGTCGACCCGCCGCTCTGGCTCGTCTTCGTCGCCGCCGCGATCGCGGTGTGCGCGCTCGTCGTGCCCGGCGTCTCGGGATCCTTCTTCCTCCTGGCGATCGGGCTGTACTCGCCGACGCTCATCGCGGTGGACGAACTGGATGTCGCGTACCTCGGCGCCTTCGCCGCGGGGGCGCTGGTGGGGCTCGTCACGATCGTCCGACTGATGAAGTGGCTGCTCGATCACGTTCGTCGCTTCACGCTGCTGGCGATGGCCGGGCTGATGCTCGGCTCGCTGAGGGCGCTATGGCCCTGGCAGCAGATGGCACCGGGGCAGGACCAGGGCGTCGGTGAGCTCGCCCTGCCCACCGGCTCCATCCTCGCGCCGATCGCGCTCGCGGTGGTGGGTGCGGTCCTGGTGATCGGAATGGTCTTCGCCGAGCGGCGTCTCGGCGTGCTTGCGCCCTCCCGGCGCACAGAGTCCGCACAGAACCTCCTCCCGTAGACTGCAGGGGTGCCCGCCGACCGCCTTCACCTCGTGCGTCACGGCGAGGTGCACAACCCTGCCCGTGTCCTCTACGGCCGCCTTCCCGGCTTCGGTCTGAGCGCCGACGGGCGCCGGATGGCGGCGGATGCCGGGCGGTACGTCTTCGGATTCGACAGGCCCCTGGCGTCCCTCGTCTCCTCGCCCCTGCAGCGGACCCGAGAGTCCTCTGTGCCCTTCACCGAGGCGTTCGGCGTCGAGCCGCTCATCGATGAGCGGGTTATCGAACCGACCAACGTCTTCGAAGGTCGTCGAATGAATCGGGCTCTCGGAAACCCGGCCAACTGGCGCTACCTGCGCCGACCTGAGACTCCCAGCTGGGGCGAGCCGTACGTGAGCGTCCTCCAGCGAATGCGGTCGGCGATGGACGAAGCCTGGGACGCGGCGCAGATCGGCGACATCGTGATCGTGTCTCACCAGCTGCCCATCTGGATCACCCACCTTTCGGTCGCGGGGCTGCCTCTGCGGCATGACCCGCGCCGCCGCCGTTGCGCTCTCTCGAGCGTGACGAGCTTCGAACGTGTCGGCGATGTCTGGCGCGAGGTGGCGTATGCCGAGCCGGCGAACACCTCGGGCGCCGTGGATGTGGGGGCGGTATGAGACTGCGACGGATGCTGGGCGGTGTGTGCGCGCTCGCGCTCGCCGTGACGCTGACGGCGTGCACGGGCGGAGGAGATACCCTCGCCGACGAGTACCGCGAGGGCAGCGACAAGGGCTACATCGCCGGCAACTACGATGTCGTCGAGATCCCCTCTGCCGAGCGCGGCGAGCCGGTCGAGTTCGCGGGCGTCACCGAGCTCGGCGACGAGGTCTCGAGCGAAGACTTCGCCGGCGATGTGCTGGTGGTGAACTTCTGGTACGCCGCGTGCGGCCCGTGTCGCGTCGAGGCTCCCCTGCTCGAAGCGGTCTGGCAGGAGCACGAGGGACAGGATGTCTCGTTTCTCGGCGTGAACACGTATGACCAGGCCGATACGGCCCTCGCCTTCGCCGATACCTACGGCATCACGTACCCGAGTGTGATCGACATCAACGACAAGAAGGTCGGTCTCGCGTTCGCGGGTGCGACGCCCATTCAGGCGACTCCGACGACCCTCGTGCTCGATGGGGAAGGCCGCGTCGCCGCGCGCATAATCGGCCAGTTGCAGAGCGCGTCGATCCTGTCGACGCTCGTGCGCGACCTGCTCGCGGAGAACCCGTGAATCCTGGGGCCACTATCGTCGACGGCGCTCTGTGGCTCGCGATCCCGGTCGCCGCGCTGGCCGGGCTGATCTCGTTCCTGTCGCCCTGCGTGGTTCCCTTGGTGCCAGGCTACCTCGGGTTCATCGGCGGTTCGGTCGCGCCCCGGCAGGCGCTGCCGGGCGGGGCCGCCCTCGGGCGCGGGCGGCTGCTCGGTGGGGTCCTGCTGTTCATCGCGGGTTTCACGGTCGTCTTCATGACGGTCAACGTGCTGGGCGGCACAGCGGGTCGCTTCTTCATCGAGTACGGCGACCCGATAACCCGCATCATGGGTGTCGTCATAATCCTGCTCGGCCTCGTCTTCGTCGGCATGTTCGGTCTCGCGCAGCGCACTCTCCGCCCCCGGTTGCCGGGCAACGTCGGCCTGCTCGGGGCGCCGCTGCTCGGGCTGGCAATGGGCATCGGCTGGACGCCCTGCATCGGCCCGACGCTCACGGCGATCTTCTCCGTCTCCTGGAGCTTCGGCGACCCCTGGCGCGCCGCGCTCCTCGGCCTGGCGTACTCGGCCGGGCTCGGCGTCCCGTTCATTTTGATCGCCCTCGGCCTCGGCTGGGCGACCCGCTCGGTCGCGTTCCTGCGACGCCACATCCGCGTGGTCAACATCATCGGCGGCGCCCTGCTCATCGCCCTCGGCCTGCTCATGGTCACGGGATTGTGGACGCAGGTCATGTCTCGCCTCGCGGGGGTGATCGGCGGTGTCCAGCTCCCTCTCTGAGGCCGACGGAACACGATCCGATCCGCTCCGTCCCAGCGACCATGCGGACGGTGAGGCGGATGTCTCGGCCCCGCGCCTGGGCCCGGTCGAGTGGCTCCGCTGGGCGTGGCGGCAGCTCACGAGCATGCGCACGGCGCTGGTTCTGCTGCTGCTGCTCGCGGTCGCCGCGATTCCCGGATCTCTCGTTCCGCAGCGCAGCGCCGACCCCAACGGGGTGACGCAGTACTTCCAAGACCATCCCGATCTCGCGCCGGTGCTCGACGGGCTCAGCCTGTTCGACGTCTACTCCTCGCCGTGGTTCTCGGCGATCTATCTCCTGCTCTTCGTCTCGCTGATCGGGTGCGTGATCCCGCGTGCCAAGCATCACGCGAAGGCCCTGAGGTCGCGCCCGCCGCGCACGCCCGCCCGGCTCGCGCGTCTGGCGGACTACGAAAAGCACACGGTCGGGATTGCGAACGGCGCGGATGCCTCGGCCCGCGCATCCGATGCGATCGCCCTGGCCGCACAGCACCTGCGCCGTGCCGGCTACCGCGTCGAGCGGGAAGACTCGCGGGGCACGTTTTCGGTGTCGGCCGAGCGCGGCTACCTGCGTGAGACCGGGAACCTGGTCTTCCACATCGCCCTGGTCGGCGTGCTGATCGCGGTCGGCTTCGGCGGCGGCTTCGCCTACACGGCGCAGCGGGTCGTGGTCGAGGGCACCGGCTTCGTCAACTCGTTGACCGACTATTCGTCGTTCAACCCGGGGCGTTTCGTCGACGGCACGGAACTCGCGCCGTACACGGTGCGGTTGGACGAGTTCCAGGTCTCGTACCAGGGATTCGGCACCAATGCGGTGGGTCAGGCAGGAGACTTCGCCGCGATGATCACGACGAGTGCTCCCGACGGGACCACGACCGAGGACGCGATCCGCGTCAACCATCCCGCCGATCTCGCGGGCGACAAGCTCTACCTGCTCGGCAACGGCTACGCGCCGACGATCACCGTGCGAAACGCCGCGGGTGATGTCGTCTATCGCGAACCCAAGCCGTTCCTGCCGCAAGATACCAACATGACCTCGCTCGGGGTGGTCAAGGTGACCGACGGCATGCCCGAGCAGCTGGGCATGGTCGGGTTCTTCTACCCCACGCAGGACGTACTCCAGTCCGGCGCCTACACCTCGACGTTCCCCGACCTCATCAATCCCGTCCTGACGCTCAACGTCTATTCGGGCGACCTCGGCATCGACGACGGCACACCGCGTTCGGTCTACACCCTCGAAACGGGGGAGCTGACGCAGCTCACGGGAGGCGCCGTGGGCGTCGACTCGATCGAACTGCGCCCGGGCGAGACGGCAGACCTGCCGAACGGCCTCGGCACCGTCACGTTCGAGGACGATTCCGCGACGAGCGCGACGGATGCCCCGGTCAAGCGGTTCGCGTCGCTGCAGGTGCACCGCGATCCGTCGGCGGTGTGGGTGCTGGTGTTCGCCGTGCTGTCCGTGCTCGGCCTGCTGACCGCCCTGTTCGTGCCGCGTCGCCGTATGTGGGTCAAAGCCGCGGTCCGTCAGACCGGGACGGACTCCAGCCTGGAGCTTGAATACGCCGGCCTCGCCCGCGGCGAGGATCCCGCGTTGCGCGCCGCGGTCGCGCACCTGGCCCAGCGGCACCTTGCGGCCCTTTCCGAGGCGCCGGCCAACCGGCGCGATCCCCAGAACCCCGACGTAAGCTGAGCCCATGCCCGCCGAAGAAACGCTCTCGCTGGACGCCGTCTCGGTGCTCCTGATCTGGACGGCCATCGCGATCTACGCCCTCGCGTTCATCGCCTATGCGCTCGATCTGGCCCGCCGTTCCGCGCTGGCCGTCGACGCGAAGGGGATCGCAGAATACGCGGCGCAGCGCGAACTGGTCGGCGCAGGCACTCGCCTCGGATCCGGTGCCCCGGCCCGCTCCTCAGACGATACCGCGGCGGGTTCCGTCGCCGCCGATTCCCGGCGTCCGCGGCAGATGTGGGCGCGGGTCGGCACGTCGCTGACGGTCTTGGCGTTCCTCTTCCACCTCGGCGCGACGATCACGCGGGGCATCGCCGCCGAGCGTGTGCCGTGGTCGAACATGTACGAGTTCTCGATGACCGGCACCCTGCTGATCGTCGCGGTCTACCTCGCAGTGCTGCTTCGCCACGACCTGCGTTTCCTCGGCACCTTCATCACGGGTCTGATCGTCGTGCTCCTCGCGGGCGTGCTGCTCGGTGGACTGTACACCGAGGTCGTGCCGCTGATGGACCCGCTGAAGAGCGTCTGGCTCGTCATCCACGTGTTCGTCGCGTCGCTGGGCACCGCGTTCTTCGCGCTGGCCTTCGCGCTGTCGGCCGTGCAGCTCCTGCAGGCGCGGCGCGAGCGCCGGGCGGTGGAGGCGGGTGAGGTCGCCGCCGGCGGCACGNNGCCCGCGCGACCCGTGGCTGGCGCGGAACGCGTTCGGCGTGGCTGGCGATCATCGGATTCGCGGCCGTGATGTTCAACTTCACGATCGTGAACGTGTTCTTCCAGGGACTGCACGCGTACAGCGGCCTGTCCTGAGCCGCTGTACGCGCTCGCTGCTCAGCCGGGCGACGCGGCCAGCAGGGCACGCGCCGAGGTCGAGCGGCGCCGCGCCACCACGATCAGGCTCGCGATGAGCGATACGCCGCCCCAGGCGATCAGGCCCACGGCGCCGGCCGTCACACCGCCGGCGCTCGTGAGGGCACCGACCATCGCGTGGTAGGCCGGTGCGGTCGGCAGCACCCCGGCGATCGCGGTGAGCGGACCCGGCACGGTCGACACGATGCCGGTCCCGAGGGCAAGCACGCCGACGAGTGCAGAGATCCATCGGCCGACCCCCCCGAGCACCGCGACGAGGGCCTGGTTGACGGCGGCGAAGGCGACGCCGGCGATCGCGCAGATGCCGGCGAAGATCCACCACTGACCCCAGTCGTACGAGGCCGCGAACTGCGCGACGACGGCGACGAGCACACCCTGCGCCGCCCCGAGCAGGGCCGCGGGCAGGAATGCCCTCAGGGTGAGGCGGAGGGACGACTCGCGGGCGCTGAGCGCTCGGCTCGTCGCCGCACCCAAGACGAGGAAGGTCGCGAGACCTCCGAACCAGAGCACGGCCATGGACAGCAGCGGAATGGCGGATGCGCCGAACAACGACGACCCGAGGCCCTGTGTGCCCACCGGGTCGCTCAGGACGCTCGCAAGGCTCGTCGCCTCACTGTCGGTGTAGGTCGGGAGGG
>DMUE01000134.1 GCA_003476465.1 Microbacterium sp.
TTCGGACTCTTCGCGTGGGCGACCGGCATCCTCATCCCGAGCCTCGCCCTGTCGATCCGCCGCCTCCGGGACGCAGGCTTACCCTGGCCATGGGTGCTTCTCGGGCTGATCCCGTTCGGGGTCATCGCCCTCGGCGTGCTGTGGTGCCAGCCGTCGAAGTATCCCTGACACCGCCAAGCGACTCGGGCGGTGAGCGGCTGGTTTGTCGTGCCTCAGCAAGTCCCGACGGCCTGCCTCGAAGGGCTGCGCGACGGGCCGGCGGTGGACGGCAGCTCCGCCGCCCGCGCCGCGGTGAGCGCGCCGCACACGCAACCGGGGCTCCTCGCCGCGCCTCCGCGATGAGCACGAGAACCCGACCTACACTGCGATCGGGGAAGAGGTCGAGCGGAGAAACCCGGTCGGCCCGGGGTCGGCACGGCCACGAGGAGGGGAATCGTGTTCCACGAGACGACAGGCGCGCGCACCGCACAAACGACTGCTTCCCCCGCGGCGGAAGCACCGGCGCGACCCGCGCGACGGCGCGGAACACCGATCCTGATCGGGGCGGCCCTCATCGGCACCCTGGTGGCGTTCGGCATCGGAGTCACGGCACAGAGCCGGGCCGAGGCTCGGATCATCGAGCTCGACCAACGGATTCACGGCCTGCAGCTGGAACTCGAGGAACGACGGGACGCAGCGGCGGAGCTGAGCGCCCGAGTGGGCCGACGAAGCGCCGAGAACGACGACCGGCGCGCCGCACTGGATTCCACAGAGGGGTTCCTCGAGTGAGGGCATCGTCGTGGACCCTCATCGCCGTAACCGGCGTCGCAGCCCTCACGATCGGACTGGGCACCGCTAAGGTGATCGAACTCGACAACGCCGCAGCCGAGCGTGAAAGCCGCGTACTGGCCCTCGAGACGAGGATCACGGATGCCGGAGCATCTGTCGCCGCACTCCGCGCCGCGATCGACGAGGAGGACGCCGAAGCGAGCACCCTCGCCGAAGCGACCACGGCCCGCATGTCGTTCGTCGAGGCGATCGGCGCGCTGCGCACCGCCCTGGAGAGCGCGACAGACAAGGTCGATGTCGCCTCGCAGCGACAAGCCGCCCTCGATGCTCAAGCCACAGTGGCGGCAGACCCAGCCACTCCGGCCACCTACGTGGGCGCGACAGCAGCCGTGCAGCGAGCGACGAGCGAGGTCGATGCCAAGATCAGGGCCTATGAGGCCGAACAGCGACGCAAAGCGGCTGAGGCCGCCGCCCGTTCCCACTCGGCCCCGATCACGCGAGGAGGCGGCTCCGCGCCCGGCGGTTCGACCGGCGGGGGGTGGCTCGCCGAGATGCGCTCGATCCTGACGAACGTGGGCGGTGGCGGGTATGCCCTGGTCGAGTACGACGGCAATTGCGGCGGCGTGACCGCCCCGGCGTGCGCCAGCAGCACCGGCACCATCATGGTCTCGTCGGCCGTGGCCGACTGGCCGTATGTGACGAAGGTCTGGGGCATGACGCACGAACTGGCGCACCAGTACCAATTCCGGGTGTGGAAGCAGATGACGGCATCGCCGTCGTATCAGACGCTGTTCAACAACAATCCAGAGCTGCTCGCCAACTGCATGGCGGCGACGCGCGGCGCGACGCAGGCGTCGGGCGGCTGCGGACCCGCGCAGCTCGGCTGGGCCGCGGGCATCTGGCAGGGCATCGTCGCGGGCTGACGCCGGTCCCACCGACCCCGCGCGCACCGAAGGGACACAGCAGGCCGCTGGCCTGCACGGGAGTCGGCGATGTTGCGTTTGTTCACCGCATGGTTCCCGGGCGGTCGATGACTGTCCCAGGTGTCACGATGCGCCGGAGCCCGCGCCGGGACCCCCCGAGGGAACGATACTGATATGCATGGATATCGAAGGCGCAACGAGCGCAGGGTCAACTGAGCACGATTCCAGCCGACCGGCCTCGGCCGAAGCGTTCAAGGACGCCTTCCGGCGTCATCCCGGCGGTGTCTCGGTCGTCACGGCGGATGCCGGTGCCGGTCCCGTGGCGCTGACCCTGACATCGGTCGCCTCCGTCAGCGCCGACCCTCCCCTGCTGGTCTTCTCCGTCTCCGAGATGTCTTCGGCTACTCCGACCATCCTGGCGGCCGACACGATCGTGGTCCACCTGATCGACTCGTCGGGTCTCGGCATCGCTCAGCTCGCGGCCACGCACGGAGCGGACCGTTTCGCCGGCGTGCCGTGGGAACGGCTCCCGACCGGCGAGCCGCGGTATTCCTCTGTGCCGAACTGGCTGCGGTGCCGCATCATCGAACGGGTACCGGCCGGCGGGTCCGCCGTGATCGTGGCGCTCGTTCTCGAAACGGGTGACCCGGGTGAGGTCGTGGCAGACCCGCTCACCTACCACAACCGCACCTGGCATCGGCTCGGTACCCACTCCGCGCTGTAGGCCACGTTCCTGCACCCGAGCTGCTCGCCTCGCAACTCGGCGGCGACGTCATGTTGATCGGCGCCTTCTCAGCCGCGCCCAAGCTCGCCGGCACGGGCATGCTCGCGCTCCCCCTCTCCGTCGCGCCGTCGCCGTCTAACCCTGGCGTCGGGCCGTACCCGATNNATCAGGTCGGGCCAGCCCGAGGCGGTCCAGAGGGTGATGACAGCCATGGCGATGATGGCGAGGTTGACCAGGACGTCGTTACGGGCCGACAGGAACGCGGCGCTGCTCAACGAGCCTCCGTGGTGTCGCATGGCGACGAGCAGCCAGGCGCTGGTTCCGTTGACGGCGATTGCGCCGACGGAAGCGAGGACGACGGGCAGGACATCTGGTGCGACCGGGTCGCTGAACCGTTGGATCGCCTGCCAGCCGGCGACGGCCGCGGGCCCCAGGATGATCAGGGCCATCGCCTTGCCCATGGCGGCCCTTCTGCCGAGCTGCCAACCGAGGGCGATAAAGATCAGCAGGTTGATCGCGGTGTCTTCGAGGAAGTCGACGCTGTCGGCGAGAAGGGAGATCGA
>DMUE01000206.1 GCA_003476465.1 Microbacterium sp.
GCGTGGTCGGCTTTGTATGGCGCGGCGTCGGCGGCGTCGGTGTCGGGCGATGCGGGTCGGATCGCTCTTCCCGCGGGTCACACGCGCAACATGGCGCTGCAGTCACTGGCTCTCCAGGACGTGACGATCGCCACGGACTTCTCATTGGCCGAAGCGCCCGTCACGGGGTCGTCATATGCCGGGGTCGTCGCGCGTCAGAACGCCACGGACAATTATCAGGTCCGTGTCTGGCTGCGTAACGACGGAAGTGTCTGGCTGGTTACTCAGCGTGGGAACACGGTACTCAACACATATGCCGTGCCGGGGATCACGCGCGCCGCGGGTGAGACCTTCACGTTGCGCGCCGCGTTCGTCGGAACGGGCACCACCACCATCCAGGCGAAGCTATGGCGCACTGGCGAGGCCGAGCCGGCCTCCTGGCAGATCGTCTCGACCGACGCGACGCCTGCTCTCCAGAGCCCCGGATACGTCGCAGTTCATGCCAACCGGGGTAGCGCGTCAACGAGTGCAGGAACGTTCACCTTCGATAACTTCCGGGCTGCAGGTCAGTAGCCGAGCGGGTGGTTCCGGCCGAGCCCGACTCGCTCCGGCGCCACCCTTTCGGCGATGGCCTAGTAGGGTGCTGAAGTGCGCACGGGGGAGGAGCGGGGATGAACGCTTTGGCAGGCGCCGGTGTCCTCATCGTCGGCCTCTGCGCGCTTGCGACTGTCGCCCTGCTGCTGCGGGCTATGCCCCGCGCAGCCTTCGTCCTCTGGGGCATTGTGCTGTTCTTCGTGCCGGTGTGGGTCGGCGTGAATGCAGGAACCTTCTGGGCAGCCATCACGGTGGTGACCATCCTCGCCATCATTTCCTGTGGAGGATCCGTCCGGCTGTCGCCGATAGACGGATTCGTTGCCGCATTCACCGTGCTCGTCGTCGTTGAGTTCGCGATGCAGTCGATGTCCCTCTCGGCAACGGTCATCGCCCTGATGGAGTGGATCGTGCCTTACGTTTGGGGACGTCTGGTGCTGGCCCGACTCCAGGCGTCCTTCGTCACACACTGGCTGGCCCTTTTGACGACCGTTGCCGCGGGGCTGGCGGTGGTGGAATTCGTATCCGGCGTGAACGTTTTCCTCTTCCTTCCTGCGCAGGGCCCCTCGTTCGAGGAGTGGGGGGTGCTGCAGGACCGCGGCGGATTCGTCCGCGCCGAGGGAGCATTCGGGCATTCGATCGCGCTCGGGGCCTCACTGGCTATGGGGTCCGCCTTCGTCGTTGCGGCGCCGTGGCGCGCCCGGACGAAGGTCGTCGCGCTCGGACTGATCGGCGCCGCGGCGGTTACCACTTTCAGCCGAATCGGCATGTCCACTCTGGTGCTCGCCGTGGCGCTGTCGATCTTCACCCTTCCGGGCATCACAAGAGCGACACGGGCAACTGTCGCGGTCGCCGGCATAGTTGCCGCGGCGATCGTGATCCCGTTCCTCGGGGGGGTCTTCCTCACTGCAGGTCAGGAGGCTGGCGGAAGCGCCTCCTACCGAGGGGGTCTTCTCGATCTGGTTCCGCTGATTCAGCCCCTTGGTGCTGCCCGGGATCTCGAGGGAGCCGTGATCAATGGGCAGTATCTCGGCTTCTATGCGTCGTCAATCGACAACGCACTTCTCGTTGTCGCCCTTCGCGCCGGCTGGGTTCCCACGATTGTCCTTACAGTCTGCATCATCGGGGCGTGCCTACCCCTACTCCGTCACGGCGGGGCGACTGCCGCCAACATCGCTGTTGCCACGCAGATACCGAGCCTGCTCACCGTTGCGTTCATCACGCAGTACGGGATGTACTTCTGGTTCCTGGTCGGACTTGCCGTCGCGAGCGAGCTGAGGCGCCGAGCGGCACTCGAGCCTGCTTCGGCTGTCATTGCGCTGCGTCCTCCCGGTGAGGGGATCGCCAGGTGGCCTCAAGGTGCACGAATCCCGGCTGTTAGGATGTAATGAGTTTTGTCACGTTGGGAGCTCGCAGGATCGGGCGCGGAGCAATGGGCGTCGGTCCGAAAGCCATGGCATTGAGTGGAAGGCCTGCGAGATGATTCCGGAACCTTCCGGATGGACGTTGACCCGTGTCTGGGACGCGTTGAGGAAGCTGTGGCTGGCGATCCTGGCCANNTGAGACTCCACGGACCCTGGCGAGGTCGATCGAGGTCACGATTCCTCTCAACACGGTGATCCTTGAGATCAAGTCTTCTTCGGGAGACCCGGAGAGCGCAGCAGAGATCGCAAACGGCGTCGCGGACAGCCTGACTGCGGTCGTTCGCGAAATATCGCCGAGCAGCGCGAACGGGTCCTCCCGGATCTCGGCAAACCTGGTGGATGAGGCGGTCGTGCCCAACGTGCAGGCACTGCCGAACAAGCCGCGGGACGCGTTGCTCGGCGCGGTCGTGGGACTGCTTCTCGGGGTTTTGGCCGCGCTCCTCTGGACGCTGCTCGACACCCGTGTGCCGAACGAAACTGTGCTTTCGCAAGTCGTTCCCGCACCGGTTCTCGGATCGATCTCTCGCGTACGGGGGAACGGCGAGCGCGGACTGTACGTCGCGCGTGAACCGCTCGGCCACACGTCGGAGGAGTTCCGGCGCATCCGCGCCGCACTTTCTTACTCGGGCGTTGCGGAAAAGGTCCAAAGGCTGATGGTTACGTCGGTGAGCCCCGGCGAGGGAAAGTCGATGTTCGCATCGAATTTGGGACTGACCTTGGCCGGCCTGCGCAACAACGTCCTCATCATCGACGCGGACCTGCGTCGTCCTCGCGTCGCAGACTATTTCGGTCTGGAAGGGTCGGTGGGGCTGACGACGGTGCTTTTGGGGGATGTCTCAATCGAGGATGCTCGGATGACGCGGCCGGGCAGCACACTGGACGTTCTCCCATCCGGCTCCATTCCTCCGAATCCGGCAGAGATGCTCACTTCCGATGCCATGAAGAGGCTGCTTGAGGAGGCCACTGCGCGCTACGACTACGTCATCATCGACTCCCCCCCGGTCATGAGTGTCGCCGACGCCAATCTGCTGGCACCGTTTGTCGACGGCGTCATCGTCGTGGTCGACGCCGGGAAGACTCGCCGCAACCAGCTGATACAAGCCGCTGCCAGCCTCGAATCCGCCGGCGGTCGCATCGTCGGTCTCGTCCTGAATAAGGTGCGACGTAAACGAAAAGAATCTGCGTACTATACGGCGAACACCGACGCTTAGTGGTGCCGACCGAGTCTCTCCGCTAGCCGGGTGACAACGAGGGCAGGAAAGTAACGGCGCCGGAAGCGCCGGATGAGGGCTTTCGCTTCCGGCAGAGAAGTGAACAGCTCGGACCGCACCCAGTGCTCGGCGATGCGGTTAAGCGTCGCGGCGTCGCCGCGAGCGAGTACTTGTCGGTGTACGGCGAACACGAAGGCGCCCTCGCGTTCCGCCTCTGCGATCGTCGCAATGACACCTCGTAGATCGGCCGCCTTGGGCCAAACAGTGGGCGAAGGAATGGACTTCCCGTCTATTGCTTCGGTGATCCCGGGCCCTCGGGTCATGACCCAGCCGGAATAGAGGAAGAACTCGAGAAGCTGCTCGCGCTCGAACGTCGCAAAGAACGGGACCGCATCGCGGCGCTCGATATCGTCCAGCATCGCGCGCACGAGCGCGGTGTCGAAGACGAACGGCGTCGCGGTCGGAGGAAAGGACTCGACGGCATCACGCTTTTGCTCGGGGGACGCGCCAAGGTAATCGAGCGTGCGTTCCAGAGAGGGACGCAAGGGGTGCCCTCGGTAGGTGTGGAACGCACCGTGCGCCCGCCCGTCGGATCCGATGAACGCCGAGACATCGGCGGTTCGAGTCAGATGGTTCTTCGCATCGAGCACGACGTAGTGAGACGTCGTGATGTGTCGCGCGATGGCCAGCTTTGCCGCCTGCTGGCTCCGCCACCCGCGGGCCCCGCCGGCATCGATCAGGTCCGCGGTGCGGATGACCTTGACGAAACGCCCAAGCGGTCCGTACGCTCGGCGGAGTCGCCGCTGTGTCGCTGACGACAGCGCGCGTACGCCGTTGTCCAGGATGATCAACTCGGTCGCCGTCACAGGAGCCAAGAAGCGTGCCATCGAGCGAGCCTGCAACTCGAGCAGGTCCACCTCGGGGCCGAAGACCACGGTGACCACGGTGAGATCCGGTCCGGCGTCGCCCTGTTCAGCGATCACCCGATCCTCCTTGCTCGGGGATTTCGCCCGTCGGATGATCACGGGTAGTCGCCGAGGAATAAAGGCGCTCGCGGTGTCGGCCGATATAGATGGCGAACGGGATGATCTGGCAGGTAACGATGGCGATGGCGTTTGCAAGCATAGGTCCCGGTGTGCCCATCATCGGCGTCAGGAGGATGGAGAGTCCCAGACTACTGAAGGCCATTATCAGCGTGGGTGCCGCCTGGAATCGGACGCCCGGCTTATCCATCAGGAACATTCCCAGCGGGTACACCGTCGCGACGCACGTGATCATCAATCCGAACGTCAGAATTGTCGGACCGGAGACCACGAGGGCCCCGTCCGTGATGAATCCGAACAGCCCAGGGCCCACCAGCCAGATGGCGGCCGTCGCGATCAGGACCGAAGAACCGAAAATCAACGATTGAAGAGCAGGTCCACGCGCGAGGGTTCCCAGTGCGCGTCGTTGCGCATAGTGCGGCCACAGCGCCACGCCCGCTGCCAGCGCTAGCCCCTGCAAGGCGAAGAACACCTGTCCCGCGACCCCATACTCCGCCACTTCTTGCGCCGAACCCCACTGCGCGAGAACCAGGCGCTGGGTGGAGACTGCGATCGGCGGTGAGAGGAGTTGTGCGAGCATCGGCCACCCGATGTCCATCACTCGCTGACCCGGGTGCCGACGCGGAGACAGCAGGTGCCGCGCTGCGCTGGACAGCAGTGGCGTCGCCGTCCGTGCGGTGATCAGCAGACCCAGCAGCCCGACGAGCGCTGTCGCGAAGTAGGACCCGATGACGAGAAACGGATATACGACCTCTGTTCCGACAGTGAGCATCACCCACACCGACAGGAGCGTGAGAGGTGAGATGAGTCCTTGAAGGAGGATGACGATGTGATTCCTCCTCATACCCAGAAGGATTCGAGTCCAAACACCGAGGGGGACAGCCAGGCAGTAGATCGTGATCGAGATGAATGCTGCCAATGGGGCGCCGGGCAGATGCCCCGGAGTCCCCAGTACCAACGCCCATCCGCCGGTGACGAGTAACAACGTGTTCAGGACCATGACGACGACGGCGAACGCGAGCATGATTCGCCAGACCGTGCGCAGCTGCCCGCGGACGATCTTGCTCCGTCGAAAGCCGTCGTCCTGGGCGATCGAATTGACGAGCACTGCCCCGCTGCCGAGATCACTGAAGGCTAGGAGTGCGGGGAAACCGATCAGCACGGTGTAGATGGCGTAATACTCCACCCCGGCCTCGCCCAGAGCCAAGCGGGTTGTGAGCACCCCGCAAACGAGCGACACGACCATCGTCGTGGCGCGGGCGGCTAACGCGTAGAGTGAATTCATCGACGGCTCCCTACGCGTCCCCAGTGGCTCAAGTGCGGCTGATCGCTCTTCGAGACTACCGCCCGGGATAAGCGTCGCCGAGGCGCTCCTATCCCGGGCTGGCTGGTCCGTCAAGTCGAGAAGATGTCATGAACGCCGCAGGGGCGAGGCGGGCCGTTTGCAATGCTGGGAGAGGACCAGGGATGCCCCATCGAGTGATGTTCGTGTGTGCAATGAACGTGTGTCGGTCACCGCTCATGGCGTTCGTGTTCGCTGATGCGCTGTCGACCGGAAGCGACCCCGCGGGGTGGACCGTGACCAGCCGCGGAACCTCCGTGCTACGCGAAGATCCGATGTGCGGCGTAAGCGCGTCACTGATCGCCGGGAGCGAGGCAGGACGGGTCTTCATCGATGCGCACGCGTCACGACCGCTGGTTCCGGACGAACTGGATTCACAAGACGTCATTCTCGTTGCATCACGAGCGGAGCGGAGCAAGGTCGCACAGCTGAATCCGTCGCTGCGATCACGGACGTTCACGGTTCGAGAGGCGCTGGCCCTGGGGTCACCCCCGGTCACTGCGGCCGAACTCGACCTGATGGATCGATCCCAGGCGCCCGAGGGAGGAACACGCCTCGGCGGCTATACGCAGTTGCTGCATCAACGGCGCGGAACCGTTCCGGTTGCAGCCGCACCCCGTCGCTTGCCGTGGTCGCTACGCACGCCAGCCAATCCAGCCGACATCCCCGACGTGCACCATAAGAATCAGCCGAAGCACCTCGGAATGCTGAAGGCCGTGCAGGGAGACGTGCGCAACCTCCACGATCAGCTCCGCGGGTACATGGCTGCACGCTCGGGCGTCTAGTCGGAAGAACT
>DMUE01000240.1 GCA_003476465.1 Microbacterium sp.
GTTCGAGTCCCCTCAGGTCCACCCCACGCACAAGGCTCGAACCCTTGCCAACGGAATCGTTGGCTCGGGTACGGGCCTTGTCGCTGTCCTGAACCCAGTTGAGGGCGTTGGCGTTGACTTCGGGGTCGAGGAGCATCTCGAAGGGGCGGTTGTTCTCGACCCGAAGCTCGCCGTCTTCGTCGATGTAAACCTTGGTGAAGAAGGCTTGATTGCACAGGCGCCGGTTGGCGTCGTCGCAGCGCTGGTAGATGTCGCCGCAGTCGGCCAGCAGGTTCAACGCGTCATCAAGGTGGGCACGAGCGTCGGCGTAGTCGCCGTGGTGGGCGTCGATGCGCCGGTTGAGGCTGTCGAGATCGCCGAGTATGCGGTCCTGTTCTCGTTTGAGCACCGGCAGCGGCACGGCGTCGGCGTAGTGGGCTTGCATGAGCCGGTCTTGTTCGTGTTCGAGCCGGTCGCGGTGCTTGGTCAGGCGTTCGAGTTCGTCGGTCTCGGCGGCCATGAGCCCGTCGAACTCGTGGTGCAGCATCCCGGACAGAGCATCGCGCTGGGCGGGGCTGATCTGCACGCGGGCGTAGTAGTCCTCGATGAGCCTCTCGACGTCCTCGATCAGGATCGCCCCTCGCGTGCAGTCGGTGCGCTTGGAGTGCCGACCGGAGCACACGAAGTAGCAGTAGACGTTGCCGTGGCGGTTCTTGGCGTTGGACACGATCAGCCGGGATCCGCACTGGCCGCAGTAGACGGTGCCTTTGAGGTAGTGGTCATGGACCTGGGTGGCCTCGGCAGCACTCTTGTGGGCAGTCAGGACGGACTGGACCTGGTACCAGACCTCAGGCGGGACGAGCACGGGGTGGGTGCCCTTGTAGCGGGTGCCGCGGTAGACGACATCGCCTTTGTAGTAGGGGTTGGTCAGCAGTCGATGCACGGAGGAGACCGCGAGCGGCTTCGGTGGCCGCTTAGGGGTGGGGACACTGACCAGGCCACGGGAAGTGAGTTCGTCGTGAAGCTGGCTGACGGTCCAGTTCCCCGAGGCGTAGGCCTTGAATGCCCACTCGATCAGGGGTGCGCGTTCGGGGTCGAGTTCGACGGTGCGGACCTCGCGGCCCTGGTCGTCGCGGAGGCGGACGTTGAGGTAGCCGATTGGGGCTTTGCCAAGGGTGCCACCGCCGATTGCTTTCTGTGTCATGCCTTTGGTGACCTCGGTGGCGAGGTTGCGGGAGTAGAACTCCGCGATGGTGGACATGATGCCGTGCAGCAGCATGCCGGAGGGAGTCTCGTCGATGTTCTCGGTGGCCGAGACCAACATGACCCCGGCCTGTTGGAGGGCAAGGTGGATGGTCACGTCGTCGGCGCGGTTGCGGGCGAGCCGGTCGACTTTGTGGACGATGCAGTAGGCGACCTTGTTGGCCTTGACGTATTGGATCATTCGCATCAGGTCGGGCCGCTGGGCGGACTTCGCTGAGGCTCCGGCGTCGACGAACTCCTCGATGATGGTTGCACCGAGCTGGTCTGCTTTGCGGCGCACGGCCTCGCGTTGGGCGGGAATGGAGAAGCCTTCGTCGGTGCCGCCCTTGGACGCCTGTTCGCGGGTGGAGACCCGCAGATAGGAGATGGCAGCTGCCGTGCTGGTGGGCGGGTCGATCAGGCTGGCCGCCGGATCAGCAGCAGGAGTTGTGGTGGTCATCGGGTCCTTGCCTCTCACACGATTCGTCCCTCGCGCCCCCAGATGCCTGGGAGGGGATGTTGGTCGTGAGAGCAGCCATCGGTGTGACTGTAGGACGAGACCCGACGGGGTCACGGTGCGTGTTACCCGCCAGAGGCGGGGTTTAGGACCACAACACCCCGCGTACGCGAGGCTTTTGCTTGTTTCATTCTACCAACGGTCTTGCGACACTCGCTGTTGCGCCGGTTGGTGCGGCCGGGTCACGGTAGGTCTCCGGTGGTTTGGTGGCGCTGCGGTCGGCGCGGCTGCGGCCGGTCTCCTGCAAGGTCAGACGGATCAGCACCTCGGCGAGCTTGTGCAGGTCGGCTTGGTCGCGGTGGACCGCGCGCACCGAGAACGACCGGTCCTCGTACCGGCGCCGGTCGGTTTTCTTCACATAGCCGCCCATCAGTCCCTCACCTCCCCGGTCACTGGGTCGACATCGATATCGAGGTCGTCGTCGAGGCTGGCGTAGAACTCGTCCTCGGCCTCCTGACGTTTGCGGACCTGGGCTTGAACGAACTGCACGAACTCGGCGTCGCGGTCGGCGATCACGACATCCTCCACCGGCGGTGCCGGGTCTTCGCCGGGCCAGGTGGTCTGCCGGGTGGGACGGTCACGATCGAGCCGGGTGCCCGATGCGGCCACCCAGTCCCGGAGGCGGGCGCGGGCGTCGGCGAAGTCACGGTGCCAGCCAATCGCCGCGGACGCGTTCTGCTCGGGATCGTAGGCGCCCAGCCAGTGCAGGTGCAGCGCGGAGAGTTCCCAGAGCAGTTCGGGGTGGTGGTGCCAGAACGGCGGTACCACGCTAGCCGGGAGTCCGTAGGTGTGACGTAGCCAGTCCACCCACCGGTTCAACGCGAGCCATTCCTGTTCCAGATCATGCGCTGACAACAGGTTCCAGTTCACCGGGTGCGGTGTCTCGGGCACATCGGCGTCGCTGACGTGTGGCGGCCCGTCGAACACATCCGGTTCGTCCAGCCCAGGTCCCTCACCGTCGATCGGGCCGGGTTCAGGCGTGAGGTCGGTCATGGTGATCGGCTCCCGGCGTTCACAGGCCGATGGCCGTGGACTGTGGCGCCTGAGCGGGCCTGGCCGGCGGCTCGAACCCTGGAGCTTCGCGTTCTGCGGCACGGCGTGGCGTGCGATCGACCTCGTAACGCGTACGGGCGGCGTCGTGACCGATCTTTTTGGCTACGAACTCCTCGCTCTCGACCGCCTGGCCGCCTCGTTCGTAGTTGACCTCGCGGGTGTAGCCCTCGGCGATGAAGTTGTCACCTTTGGCGAACCGGGCATGCGCGTGCTCGGCGGACCGACCGAACATCACCAGATGGTGATAGGTCGTCTCGGTCTGGGTGAACGACCCATCGTCCTCGCGACGGAAGTGCTCCTTGCCGACACGGGCGTAGAACCGAGGATCACCCTTCGAGGTCTGGCTGAGCTGCGGGTCCGAGGCGATGAACCCCGAGAACGACTCCTGGGTGCGGATAGCCATCAGACTGTCCTCCTGACACTCACGCGACCCCGCTGATCGGAGCCGCTGATGTCAGGCAGGTACGCCGGCCACACCCAACCGCGCTCCGGTCAGGAGCCGGGTCCGCGCAGCAGTGTCTCCACCTCGGCCCGGTCGGCCTTCAACTGAACCGCGTCGGGTCGGGAGGGCCAGGCACGCAGGTCAGTCACGATCGGTGGGGCGGAACGAAGCAACGTCACCCCGGTGCCGAACGGCAGCGTCCTGATCCGGTCCGGCGGAAGGATCGGCACCCGGCGGACGGAGCGTTGGTTGGAACGGGTGCCGTGGTCGCCGAGAGTCACAGAGTCGGTGTATTCGTCGCGTTCGCCGATGAGGGTGGAGAGGTCTTGGAGGTCGCGGGAGTTGGAGGCGCCGCCGAGGATAATCTTGACGATGGAGGCGTCCCAGATTGCTCCGGCGGCGTTGTCGTTCCATTTGTCCCGTGCTTGGGCCAGGGACTGGAGGACGGGCAGGGTGGTGATGCCGGTACCGCCGCCCTCAGCCATCAAGGTAGGGAGGCTGGGAAGTGGTGCGAGGTTGCCGATCTCATCCAGGGCAAGCAGCAGAGGCGGGTCTAGGCGTGCGCCTGGTGAGCGGGCGGCGAGACGCCGGGCGGTTTCGATGAGGTCTTCGACGAACGCCGCCACGAGGGCGGCGGATGCGCCGGCACCGGCGCCGGTGGCGAGGAGGTAGAGCGTGCCGCGTTCGGTGATGAAGTGTTCGGGGTCGAAGCCCTCACCGGGCCCGGGCGAGACGGCGTCCAGGACGCGGGGGTCGGCCAGGGCTCCGAGGGCCAAAGCAACGCCTTGCCAGATCGAATCCCTGGTTTTGGGGTCGGCGTCGATCATCGCCCCGAGGGAGTCCGCCCACCCGGTGGCCGCCTGCGTGTTATTGGTGAGGATCGCGACGGCTTCAGCCGCGGCGGAGGGGTCGAGAGTCCACCGGAACAGCTCTGCTGGGGGCCGGTGGTCGAGGGCGGCGGCGTGCAGAAGGGCTTGGAGGGCGGTGCGGGTCTTGCCTTCCCAGAAGCCGCCGGATTCGACCCCGCCGGCGGACAGGCCGGTCGCGGCCGAGAGGCCGGTGGCGCGGATCATCGCCGTGAGCGGGTCCTCGCAGCCGCGGATGGGTGACCAGCGCATTCCGGCGGGGATGCCGTCGGCGAGGTGTTGGGGGTCGAACACCGCTACCGGCCGGCCGCCACGCTGCCTCGCGCGGAGGGTGGCGGTGAGGTTGTCCGGCCGGGTCGAGGTGGTGACGACGGCGCCGGGCGCGTCGAGGATCGCCGGGATCACGATGTGCAGGCCTTTGCCGGAGCGCGGGGGGCCGATGAGCAGGATCGAGTCCTCCACCGACGCCCACACGTCGCGTCCCTTGGAGGAGCCGATCCGATACCCGACATCGCCGGGTGCGGGTTTATCGAGGGACGGGCGCAGTGTCCCGGCCCGGCGAAGCAGCGCCTTCGCCGAGGCGCTCTGGTTGACCTCATGGGTCGTGGCGGTGCCGGCGAGGCGGCGTGGGTCGGTCTCGACTCGGCGCGAGTGGCGGCGCAGCCGCACCCACGCCCATCCGATTCCGCTGGCGAGTCCCGCCAGGAGCAACCCGGTGACAGTCCAATAGGCGACCGGAGACAGTCCATCGGCGTGCAGTGCGCCCGCGGGGTCGCTGGGGTTGAACAGCACTCCGAGCCCGGCGGCGGGACCGGCCTCGGGCTGGGGTGTGCCAGTGAGGAACGCGGCAACGGAGCCGGAGGCGCGGAGGATGAGCGCGATCCCAAACATCCCCACCAGGGCGATGAGGGCGGCGTTGGTCAGCTCGTCACCGAACGACCCGGCCTGCCGCCCGGAGGGGGTGTTCACGGCAGCCGCCGCACGTGGATCGTGCCGGAGACGCGGCCGAGTAGCATCACCTCGCCGCCGCCATCGGGCAGCAGCGACCGGAGCCGGCCTCGGTCCAGGTGCGTGCGGGCATGACCGGTGTTGGTGGCATCGGTGTGGGAGACGATGACTGCGGCGGCGACGTCCTCACCGGGCACGAACCCCTCGCCGGTCACTTCGACCAGCTCCGGCCGCCGCCTGGTTCTGCTCGTGACCTGCGTGCCCCGCTCGTCCTCAGCCTCGGTGTCTGAGGGTTCGGGTCTGGTGCGGCGACGGGCGCGAATGACATCGGTGAACACGGTTTCGTCGCTCTCGTACACCTCGATGCGTACCGTGATCGTCCGATCCCGGGTCAGCACATCCAGCAGGGGCCCAAAGGTGGCCCGCGTCCACGCTTCGCCCTCTGGTGGTGGGACGTCGGTGCCGTCGAGGGTGACGTCCAGGGCGCCGCCCTCGGTCACGGTGATGACCGCGTGTGGCAGCACGACCGGCGTCTCCTCCGGTTCCGGCCGAGTCGTTCGACGTGGGGGTTTGCGGGTCATCACTTCACCCCCGAGGTCAGCCGCGAGCTGGTGTCGAACAGTGCCAGCTCGGCGGGATGGAGCTGGTGCTGGGTGACGAAGGCCCGGTCCTTGATCCGCCACAGCCCCTGCCCAACGCCCAACGATGGGAGGAGCTTCTGCTCGGTGCCGGTCAGACCAAGAGCTTGGGCGGTGGGGCCGAGCTGGTCGGACTCCTGCCGGTAGACGATCCGGGTCTCCGCATTGGCCAGCAGACTGTTGGCGAGGGAGCGCATGGCGGAGCCGGCGTCGCCGACGTTGTCCAGGTCGGAGAGCTTGTGGAAGATCAGCATGTTCGCGATCCCGTAATGCCGCGCGAGGCGCCAGTGCGCGTCCATCCGCTTCAACAACGCGGGGTGGGACATCAGCCGCCACGCTTCGTCGTAGATCACCCACCGCTGCCCACCGTTCGGGTCCAGCAGCGCGGACTCCATCCACGCCGACGAACACGTCATCAACACCGAGATCAATGTGGAGTTCTCGGTGACGCGGGACAGGTCGAGGCTGATCATCGGCAGGCTGGGGTCGAACCGGACCGTGCTGGGGCCGTCGAACAGGCCGGCGAGGTCACCGGCGACCAGGCGGCGCAGGGCATGGCCGACGAGCCGTCCGTCCTCGGCCAACCGGCCGTCGGCGGCCTCGTCTGGGGTGAGGATGCGGTCGACGACCATCGGCAGGATCGGCACGGTGTTTTCTACGACGACTGCGGTGAGGGCGAGGTCGATCGCGGTGTGCTCCAACGGGGTCAATCCCCGGGCCAGGACGGTCTCGGCGAGAGCGCCGATGAGGTCGCGGCGGCGGGAGGCGACCGTGATGGCCCACTCCTGATCCGACAGTCCGGTGGGCCGGTGACCCTCATCCAGGGGGTTCAGCCTTGTGCTGAGCCCGTGGCCGAGGACGATTGCTTTCCCGCCGACCGCGTTGGCGACGGCGGTGTGCTCGCCCTTCGGATCACCGGGGACGTAGACGCGCCGGCCGAACGGCAGCGATCGCGTGTAGAGCGCTTTTGCTAGCGAGGACTTCCCCGAGCCCACAATCCCAGCAAGGACGACGTTGGGAGCGGTGATGATCCCCCGGGCGTAGAGGATCCAGGGGTCGTAGACGAAGGAGCCGCCGGAGTAGAGGTCTTGGCCGACGAAGACGCCGTCGGCGCCGAGGCCGCCTTCGGCGACGAACGGGTACGCCCCCGCCAACGTCGCCGACGTGTCCTGATGGCGCGGGAGCCGGAACCTGCCGGGTGTGCGCAGCGTCGCGGCGCCGGGCTCACCGGCAGCAGGCAGGTAAGTGGTCGCGCGTCGTTCGAGGCGTTCCGCGTCGGCCTGCGCTCGCGCCGCGGCCTGCTCGGTACGGTGCTGCTCGGCCCGCAGCGCTGCGGCAGCCCGCTGGCGTTGCTTGCGCAGCCGGCGACGTTCAGCGGCAGGGGCCACCAGGACCGATGCGTGCAGCCGCTCGTTCTCTCGCGCGCTCATAGCGACAGCCCCCGCCCAGCCGACCCTGCGGAGCGGGCCGGCCCGGCGAACCAATCCCGCTCCACGACCGCCGGCCCCTGCTGCGCCCGCGCGGACGCTGGCGTCACCGAGTACCTTGGCGTGCTCGAATCGAGCGGGCCGACGCCGCTGATGGCCTCACGCGCGGGCACCACGCCGGTCTCATCCGGGCCCGGGCCGGACATGGCAGCTGGGTGCGCACGCAGGAGGCTGACGTGGCCCATGAACGGGTTGTACGTGAGGGCGTAGTCACCGTCAGTGATCACCCGGTCGAGCTGCCCGGTGGGTGGTTCGTCGTAGACGTACCCGTTCTCCAGGGCCGCGTCGGTGGTTTCGTCCCCGTAGTCCCAATTTCTCAGGTGCTCGATGGCCGCATCAGCGCCGTCCCTGTCGATGAGGTCGAGCACCTCGTCGGCCTCGGAGCCTTGGAGGAAGACGACGCTGATCCAGCGCCGCGGTGCTTCCGTGGACACTGCCTCCCGGTCGAGTTCCTGCGCTGGGGTGTGCCAGGCGATGCGTCCCGAATGGGTCATCGCGGCATTGACGCGCTCCTCGACGCCATCGAGGAGTGTTCCGGCGTGGTGTAGGTCGTCTGCCGCGGCGAGGGCTTCGGCGGCACCGATCGCTTGGTCACCGTCATCGTCGTGAGCGCGGCCGCGATGAGCCAGATGGGCGGAGCCGAGCTGGTCGAGCACCTGGCGCAGCGACCGGACACCGAAGAGGAGGTCACCGAGCACGCTGTAGGTGTCGGGGGGGTTGTCGAACACTCGGCCGGCGTGCGCGAGCCCGCGCAGCGCCGCGGATGCGTCGCCAGCATCCTGGAGTGGGTCGTGATATGTGGGCATGAGCGGCCTCCTGTGACAAGCGCGAAAGCCCCGGTCATCCGGGGTCGACTCTCAGGTGCACGCGCGCCCCCACCGCGCAACGGGTGCTGGGCGTCAGATGCGGCGGCACAGCGGCAGCGCCGCGGCGGTGAACGCGGCGGACTGCTGCCCCACGAGCAGCCGGGTCTCGCAGGAGGCTTGGATCGCGGCCTGTTCAATCGCCGCCACCCCGGCCTCCAGCTCTTCGACGGTGGGCGCGGAGACGCTGATCAGGCCGGTGAACCGCAGCACCCCGTGGCCGGCGGTGAGGTCGGCCTCCTGCTGAAGCACGTCGTGATACTCAGCGGTCTGGGCGGCGTCTTCGATCTGCCCGATCTTCGCCCGCTGGGCTTGGTCGGAAATGTGCTCGACCTTCTTCTTCCGGATATCTCGGGCGGCCTGGTCCGAGCGCATCGGGGTGCACAGCAGCGAGAACGAGCGTTGGATGCCGGTGGACAGCAGCACCGGGGACAGGAAGCCGGGGTAGACCATCGAGCGTGGCCACTCGCTGATCCACAGCACCGCGTGGTGGGCGGAGTCGGTGCGCAGCCGGGCCCAGGACTCGTTGACGGCCACCGGACCTGCGGTGGCGAGGTGCTGGCCGAGTTCGCCGTGGCGCTCCAGGGTGGCGGCGATGGCCGGGTCGTACGCGCTGCGCAGGATGACCGCGATCTGCCCCGGGGTCAACCAGCCGGAGGGTTTCAGGTCGGCGGAGCGTAGCGCTGCGACCAGGGTGGACATCTCCTGGCGCAGGACGGCGGCGGCCCCGCGGATGCCGCCGCCGGCGGTCCTGATCTGCCGGGTGGCGGTCTTCATATCCAGCGAGAGGGACAGGGTGGTGGCGTGTCGTTCCCCGGCCGGCCCGGCCCGTTCGATGAGTTCGGCGTAGGTGGTCGCGGCCCAGGTGTCGTCGGCGGTGCCGTGGGAGGCCCACCATTCGGCGAGCCCGGTGCCGGAGTCCGGCAGCGTCCGTTCCAGAACCTGGAGGGTGGCGATCCGCCCGGAGCGGCAGACCGTGGCCAGGACGCGGCCCCAGGAGGTGACGCGGCGTTCCTGCTCACCGGGGTCCAGCAGCACGAACGCCGGATGGGTCACCTCGCAGACCACGGTGAGGGTCGCGGCGTGGGGGTCGTGGATCATCCCGGCGCCGGTGTCGGGGTCGGTGTACTCGCGCAGCCGGGCCATGTCCCCGGGCAGCGCGAGCGTGCCGACCGGCCGCGGTGCCACGATGCGGCGCCGGTAGAGGAGTTGACCTGCGGTGGTGCGCCACAGCCACCAGCACGCCACCGGCAGCCATTCCACGGCCGGACGCCCGGCGACGGGTGTCCACGTCAGGGCGGCGGCGAGCACCCAGACGGGGGCGGTGTAGGCCAGCAGGATGCCCCCGCCGGCATACAGGGCGCCGACGACGGCGAGGACGCCGGTGGCGAGGGTGATGAGCTGGGATAGAGACAGGCCGAGGAGGATGCCGCGGCGGGTGAGCCGGGAGAACTTGACCGGCACCAACTCCGTGGAGGACTCCTTCTGCTTCGAGGTCATGGCCGTCTCAGTCCTTTCCGGTCGGCTTCGGTGTCGGCGGCGGGACCGGCTTGGGTGCCGGTGGCGCCGGTTGAGAGGGACCCGCTGACGGTGTCTTCGGCTCGGGCGGAGGTGGAGCCTTCGTGGTCGGGGCGGACGATGTCGGGGACGACGCCGGCTGGGGTGTCGCGGCGGCATGCCCGGCGTTGTCGGCGGTGGTCTCTGCCTGGTTACCGAGCGCCGTGCCGGCCTTCGGCCCGGCGGTCGCAGCGTCCTTGGCGACCTTCGCCGCGACCACCGCTGCCGCGGCCGGACCGGCCGCCGCCGCACCCGCGCCTGCCCCAGCACCCGCTCCGGCACCGGCGCCGGCGCCGGCGCCGGCGCCGGCGCCGGCGGACCCACCCGCGGTACTGGCGCCTCCCGCGGTACCCGCCCCGCTCCCGGACGTCTGAGGGGCGGAGGTCTTCGGTTGGGGCGGTGTCTTCCCACCGCCGCCAGCGCTCCCACCGCTGCTGCCGCCGCTGTCGTTACCGCCGCTGCTGTTGCCGCCGTCGAGGACCTTCCTCGGGCCGTCGCCGGCCGGTTTAGTCGGGGTGGGCACGGGTCGGTTGAGCGCCTGCTTGGCGTCTTGTTCGGAGCCGATCGCGTGGTACATGTCGAAGCCGATGAAGCTGATGAACTTGTAGGTCAGGTAGGGGGCGAACGCGGCCATCGCCATCAGCACGATCCCCGCGAGGGGGTCACTGATCGAGGACAGGTCGGCATCGATTGGTGCCGACACCTGGGTGATGGCGACGAGGAACATCACGACCAGGACGAGTTTGGAGCAGATCAGCGCGATGACGAACATCGCCCACTTGCCGATCCACCCCCTGCTGGCGTCCCAGGAGGCGCCGGAGAACGCCAGGGGTGCGAACACGATCGCCACCAGCAACAGTGCCTTACGCACGAGCAGCGACAGCCACACGATCGCCGCCGCGGCGATCGCCAGGCCGGCGAGGAAGATCGTGATGATCGCCCCCACCCCGGGCGCGGCGATGTTGATCCCGACCAGGCCCGCGGCCAGCAGGGTGATCTTGTCGCCCATCGACTCGGTGGTCTCTCCGGCGGCCTGGATGATCCCGACACAGAGCTGGTCGACGATCTCCAGCAGCAACGCCGTCAGGGTGATGCCCACGAACGAGCCGAGCACGGACTTCGCCAATCCGAGGGCCGCCCGAGACAGAGCGGTGGGGTCACGACGCACCAGGCCGGTGAGCAGTTGGAGGCAGAAGAAGATCAGCATCACGAACACGGCGATGCCGAACAGCAGGTTGTAGACCGCCACGTACTCGGGCCGGGTGACATCGACGAGGGTGGTCGTGTCGAACACGGACCACACGGCCTCGAACAGCCACCCGGCCGCGGCACCCATCGCTTGGGCGAGCCAGTCGAACGGGGCCGCGACCAAGCTCGCGGCGGCTTCGCCGGCGGTGTCGCACACGGCCGAGATGACGGGGATATCGCACACACCCACCGCAATCACTCCTTCACGGGGTCGAGACGGCGGGTGGTGTCAGACCTGCTGGCCGACGTCCCAGAAGAAGTTGATCAACGTCACGCTGGCGCCGCAGATCACCGCGGCCCCGCAGCTCACGAGGACGCCGACCTTGCCGCGGCCGGCCAGGTGGGGGTTGGAGGAGTTGGCGCCGAATCCCCACACGATGGCGGAGATGATCAGCGCGAGGACGGACAGGATCAGCCCGATGGTCATCACCGCGCCGACGATGGTGCGCAGCTGGGCGATGCCGGGCAGGCCGTCATCGTTGGGGGTGATGTCGACATCCATGGGCACAAGCGCCGGCAGAACGGTGATGAGATCGAACACGGTGAGTCTCCTGACGAACGGACCCGCCCTTCGGGGCGGGGAACACGGATGGGTTCGCAGATCAGGTGCGCCACACGCCCCCGGGCCGTCCGAGGCGGCAGTTCCGAGCGTGTGCAGGGATCAGAGTTGCTGGCCGAGGTCGATGAGCCAGTTCATCCACGCCACGCCGGCACCGGCCAGGACCGCGGTGCCGAGGGCGACCAGGACACCCGTGCGGCCCTTCGCTGCGGCGCTGTAGTTGCCGTTCGCGGCGGCAATGGCCCAGATGATGGCCGAGACGATGACCATCAAGACGCTGGTGATGAGCACGAACATCAGCAGCGCGCCGATCACCGCGCGCAGGTCACCGATCCCGCCGATTCCGTCGAAGTCGGGAAACACGTCCATGCCGTTCAGCTCCCAACCGGCGTAGGCAAGTATTCGAAGTGTTCGAAATCCACGTCGGCAAGGTGCGCGACGCACCCCCACCGTCGCCCTGACGGGGCGCCGTTCTCCGGTTACCGCGGCCAGCGGCCGTGAACCGGTCTAGGCAGTCGCGTCAGAGCAGCTGGTCGCTCTATTTCGGCTATCGGAAAGGAGCCCAGGCGGCGGCCGCGCTTGGTAACGAGCCAGGGTTCGATTGCAGGCTCGCAGGCAGTCGTCAGGGTGCGGCCATCAGCTCCGGCGTGGTCACGAACGGCGGGCGGTCTGGATGTCAGAGTCGCCTACTCTTGGTAACCGAGCGCCTGTTCGCATCGATGCAGGTATGTCTTCGTGGTGTCGTGAAGCTCCCGGTCGGCGGCGGGCCAGTAGTCGCGTTGATCGTGCATCGACTCCATGGCTGCATGCTCGTGCTCGGCCTGAGCATCCAATGCGTCACGGATGGCCGTCGTCCAGTCCTGTCCGAGCCGTTTTCCACTGGCCGAGGCGGGATCGACACCGTTCTCTGCGTAGATGAGCGCGCGCACCGCGACGGCCTTCCATCCGAGATAGAAGGCGACGATCCGTTCGATCTGCTCAGGGGTGAACTCACCTGCGTCCACTCCGGTATCCAGCTTGGGATAATGAAGCATCGTGTCATCGAGACTCATAGTCGCTGCGATCAGACTTGCGGGGATCCGCATCGCGGGATCGACGTGGAGCGCGTCCACGATCGCACCGAGCACGACGCGTTGGTGGCGAAGGCGCAGCTCTGATAGCTCCAGCAGCTTGAGCTGCTCGGTGTAGGCATCGGCCAGTGGACGGCCTTCTTGTTTATCGAGCACCTCGGCGACCTCGGCGAGGCTGAACCCGGCCCGGGTGAGCAGTTGGATGCTGAGCAACCGGTCCAGGTGCGTGTCCCCGTAGCGGCGTCGACCCCCGGCGTCGCGGTCGGCGATCAGCAGGCCGAGGCGGTCACGAAACCCTGACGGTACCGAGCAGTACTTCGTGCTTGCTGTGCCGCACCCCGCAGGGGGACCGCACCATCTCCTCGGCGGACGCCTTCCCGCAACTACCGCCGACGCCCTGCGGCGCCTCGCCAAGAAGCACGGCACCGCGGTCAACCTCGATCCCGCGATCATCAACGCCGACATCCCCATCGAATGGTGCAACATGTCCGACGAACGGCAAGAGGTCACGACTCGGCGCGACGACAACCGTCCAGTCAACGGCTTTCAAGGAAAGACCGTACACATATGGGGCTGCGGCGGCCTGGGATCATGGCTCGCCGAGTTCATCGCACGCGCCGGAGCCAGCGCCATCACTGTCTGCGACCCCGGTACCATCACCGGCGGACTGCTCGTGCGACAGAACTACACCGAAGCCGACATCGGCCAGACCAAGGCCGATGCCCTCGCCACACGCCTCCGCGCGATCCGCGACGACCTGACCGTCACCGTCGCAGAAGGAAGCGTCCCCGATCCAGCCGTCTCCCTCTCCGCGGACCTCATCATCGACGCCACCGTCAGCCACAGCGTCACCACCTACCTCGACACCCTCGCCGGCGAAGACCGCACGGCACTCATCGCCCAAGTCGCCACCGACGCCAAGACGGGATCGCTCGGTATCGCGAACATCTGCACACCCGGTGCCACCTTTACGCCGTCTGAGCTTGACGACCAGGCAGGACGCTCGGTAGTGGCCGATGGTGGGTTGGAGCTGTACCACCCGCTCTGGGAGGAAGCAGCCCAAGGCGACGAACTGATCCCCACCAGAGGATGCTCAGTACCCACATTCCACGGCTCGGCCGCAGACCTCGCTGCCGTCGCCGCGACACTCGTCAACATGATCGGCCTGCACCTCCAACGGGCAGAGGCGCCTGTTTCAGGAACTCACCTCATCGCCCTGCCACACGCACCAGCCGGTCCACGGCATCACTTCCTCCCCGCGGCGTCGGACTCCCGCGAATGAGATAGCACGGGGTTACGTCTGTCGGCGCTCGCGCGTACAGTAAGAGTCGAGGCAGGTCCTCCTCAATTGCGGGTCCTTCGGGACGGCCCAGCATGGGCGCTCATACACGTACTGCCTCCTCGACGGAGAGACACGTGTGACGAGAGGCCCGCCATGATCCCCCTGATCTGGACGCTCAGCGCCCACACCCGCTACTACCTGCGCCGCTACATGCCCACCAACCGACTGCTCGACGCGATCCGCCGCCGACGCAACCTGAGATGGGGCATCCCCGCAATGCTCCTCGCCGTTCCCTACCTGCTGATCGTGAGCATCTGCACCAACGCCCTCGACCAGGGCGCCCCAGGCTGGCTGCATCTGGTCGTGCTCTGGTCGGTATGGAACGCGATGAAGCTCACCATCATGGGGCCGATCAGCCTCGTCCTCCTGGTGCGCGCCCGTATTCGAGAGGCTGGTGCACGTCGCCGGGATCGAACACGCGAGACCCCGAGCTGGACCACGCGCCAGGAGGAACCGACTGCCTACGTCGCGGCACGGTAGCCCTCACCGGGACAGGCCTCACTCGATCGGCGAGCGTAGCCACGCTCGCGGCGGTCCGGGGCCGACCGCGAACAGCACGCCCTATCGGTGCGCTGGTTGTTCCTTCGCGCGCCTGCCGGTCGCTCTAGAATTGAGCCTGAGTAGCACGGTCGCTCCCGACCTCGCACTCGCGGCGAGGGAGGATGACGGTGACAGACACGACGCCACCTCAACGGGTGGACCCGCGCGACCTGCTCAGCGAGTGGGCGAACACCTCCGACGAGTGGGTGCGCTACATCGTGAGGCACGTCCTCAACGGCGGCGGGCCACTCGGAAGCGAGGAGCAATCCGGAGCGTACGTCCTGTTTCGTCAGGAGAAAGCCTTCGATACCCGCGAACTCCCCACGGAGGAGCCGCTCGTCACCCTCGAACGCGAGGATGAGGCGATCGAGCCGCTGACCCTTACCTCGCTCTCCGATGTCGTTGGTGTCAACGCCTTGGTAGAGGGCGGAGTCATCGAGCCACATGCCGGCCTGACGATCCTGTTTGGAGAGAACGGCACAGGCAAGACGGGATACTCCCGCATCTTCAAAGCCCTCGCGGCGAGCCGCACTGCCGATGTGATCCTCGGCGACATCGAAGCGGCATCGCCGCAGCCCCAAGCAGCACTTGTCGGCTACACGCTCGGCACTGAGTCCAAGACCTACACCTGGACCGGACAACAGGGCGTCGCGCCCTTCACCAGGATGTCCATCTTCGACAGCCCTTCTGTCAGCTTCCACGTCGATGACGACCTTGAGTACGTCTACGTGCCAGCAGCCCTAGCACTGTTCAATCACGTCATCGCAGGCATCAAGTCGGTACAAGCCCACATCGACCAGGCCGTCGAAAGCCTACGATCTGGGTCCACAGGGCTTCTGTCTCGCTTCCCACGCACCGCCGCGGTTTACCCGCTCATCGAGACGCTGGGGGCGTCCACTGATCTGGAACACCTGAGGTCGCTCGCCGACTCCGATCCCGACGTCGACACACGCATCGGCGACTTGCGCCGCACGGTCGCCGCGCTGGAGGCGGACACCATCAGCGCTGAGATCAAGCTGCAACAGCGAGTCGAACGCGTCTTGACGCAAGCTTCCAACGCGGCCACCGTGATGGCTGACTTCAACGTGGAGGCATACGGCCGCGAACGCGACACCCTTCACGGACTTGAAGAGGACTACCGCGCCTTCCGAACCGCCCTGTTCGAGGCAGCCGACCTACCGGCCGAGCCCGACGACACCTGGAGCACGTTCATCGAGGCCGGCGAGGCATACCAAGCACATCTCATCGCGGTCGGAGCACACGACGCCGATCGGTGTCTGTACTGCCGGCAGCCACTGAACGAAGCGGCGCGATCGCTGATCGGCAAGTACTCCGAATACCTCGAAGACAAGATCACCACTGACATAGCCGCTTCAAAGGCGCAGCTCCACGCACTTACAGACCCGGTCACCTCGATCCAGGTCAACGACGTCTCTACCTTCGCCGACGAGTACGCAGACACCGAGGACAAGCCCCACTTCCACGTTGAACTCGACCGGACCCTGAGCACCATCGCGGAGCTGACCGAGCAGCTTCTCTCCGCTTCCGCCGTGAACACAGCGCTGACCGAACACGCCGGTATAGATGCGATAGCGCTCGGCTCGGCGTTGGAGACCGCCAAGCAGGCCCTCGGCGAACTGAGGGCACAGGCAGCTACACGGGCTGACACCTTGGCCGAGAAGAAGAAGGAGCTTCTCGAGCTAGAAGCCGCAGCAGAGCTGACGAAGTCGTGGACGATCATCGAGTCACACGTCCGCGACGCCAAGCAGGCTGACCGGCTCACGCTGCTCGCCAAGCCCATGCCTGGGCTCCTGCGCGCTGTAACCGGGCTGGCCAAGACCGCAAGTGACCAGATGATCAACGAGAGCTTCGATGCGCTCTTCAACGAAGAATGCGCGGCACTTCGCGCGCCCGCGCTGCACGTGGAGTTCGTCGGCCGCCAGGGGCGCGCACAACGCCGCAAGATCCTCAGCGGGAAACACAAACCGTCCAAGGTGCTTTCCGAAGGAGAGCAGAAGGTCCTCGCAATAGCGGACTTCCTCGCCGAAGCGCGCCTCGCCGGAATCACCGCGCCGGTCATTTTCGATGATCCTGTCTCAAGCCTCGACCATCGCCGCATCACCGAAGTCGCGCAGCGCGTCGCGTCGCTCGCTGACACGACACAGGTCATCGTCTTCACCCACGACATCTTTTTCGCCAGCACGCTGCTTACGCTCATGGAAGCAACCAAGCGCTGCTCCTACTTCCAGATCACCGATGAAGAGGGCAAAGGGAAGGTCATCCGAGCGACGGGTCCGCGCTGGGACAGCTTGAACAACATCAAGAAGAACATCAACGAGACCATCCAGGCCGCAAAGTCACAGGACGGCGATGCGCGGGCGGCGCTGGTCCGCACGGGTTATGACTGGGTGCGCGCGTGGTGTGAGGTCTTCACCGAGACTGAACTACTCCAGAGCGTCACGCAGCGCTATCAACCCAACGTGCGCATGACCAACTTGCCCAAGATCAAGTCCGAAGCACTTCCTGCTGCGATCGATACCGTCAACCGCATCTTCGAGGAAGCATGTCGGTACATCGACGGCCACTCACAACCCCTGCCTAGTCTCGGGGTCAGCCCTACACTCGCCGGACTCGAAGCCCACTGGGCCGAGCTGACCGAAGCGCGAACCGCATACAACGCGGCGACCCCGTAGGCCTTCTCAACGACACGCCCGCCACAGTGGCATCGACACCCAGCCGCACAGCCGGTCATGCCGATGCTCGTGCCCGTCGACCGCTGGCGCGGATCGCATCCACCGCCCGGTTCGCCCAGGCACCCGAGCAGGACGACGACGTTCACGAGCTGCTCATCACCCACGCTTACCCGATCGCGTGGCTCATCCGCGACGCTCTCGACGCACCGCCCACGCGCTGGCTCGGACTCAGCAGCGCCAACACCGCCCTCACCGTCATCGAGTACCGTCCCGGCACGTTCCCGAGCATCAGCATGTTCAACGACATGAGCCACCTGCCCCCCGAACTCCGCTGGACAGGCTTCCCCTCAGCACTCCACCCGTAGACACGTGCTTCCAAGCTCGCACTCTTCGCGCGGGGTGTGTTCTCTCATCGGGGTGCTCATGGGAGCCGAGCGAGTGATGTTCCGCCAATCACGGCGAGCACGACCGCGGTGATGACCATCGCGGTGGTGAAGCCGGTGAGGAGAGGGCCGCCTGCGAGTCCTGCGGCGTAGGCGAGGTCGCACTCATGAAGACCGCGCCAGCGGATCGGGATCGAACGGCGGACCAGATGGGCCGCCGCCGTGCGGCGGTGAACGCTGAACCGCTCGCCTGATGAGGTCGGCTGGAAGGGGACCTCATCAGGCGAGCGATGCCTGCCAATCGGTGGCGGATGGGCGCGCTCTTGCGTCGTGATGTTATCGCCTGTCAGGCGATTGGCTGGACGGAGCCTGTCGCCGCGGACACACGAGTCGTCTGACTACCGCAGTTCGGAGATCAGGATCGCGACCGTGCCCGAGGTATGGGCAGCGAAGATGTGCTCGGAGTCGCCTCGGTACGAGATGTAGTCGCCGGGTCCTAGGCGCTGGGGATCGCCGGGAGGCCCGACATCGGCTGAGCCGGTGACCAGGATGACATGTTCGGTGGTGCCGTCCTGGTGAGGTGCGGAGCAACGAGGCTCACCTGGCTCGGCCGTCACCAGGTAGATGTCGCGTCGGGCTCCGGTCGGACACGCCGAAAGCAGAGAGGCGGAGTAGGCGCTTCCCACCGCCGTGATCGGCTGGGCATCGGCAGCGCGGATCAGCGTCGGGCCTGCGGAGCCGGGGTCGACGAGCGTCGAGAATGGTACACCGAGGGCGTCACTGAGAGACCACAAGGTCTCGACGCTTGGGTTGCCGGCGCCCGATTCGAGTTGGGAGACGCTGGCCTTGGAGATACCTGCTCGGCGGGCGAGCTCGGCGGCGCTCCAACCGATGCGGGTCCGCTCGCGGCGCACCGCCCCACCGATGTGCTGCCGCACTGAGTCACCAACCATGCGTTCATGATAGCTAACGAACCGTACGGATTGACGAACCGCGGGGAGTCGTTCATGATAATAGACGTGAGTTCATCAGAATGGTCCGTGCGGAGGATGGTGGGCGATGTCGGTTCGATCGCCTCCGCGGTGTTGGTGGTCGGCGTCTCCTTCGGTGCGTTGGCCTCGGAGGTCGGACTGCCTGCGTGGCTCGTGATTGCTCTGGCCGTCGCGGTCCTCGCTGCCTCGGCCGAGTTGATGTTCATCGCCTCGATCCTCGCCGGCGCGGCACCACTCGCGGCCGCTGCGGGCGCTTTGCTTGTGAACCTGCGCAACGGCGTGTACGGGATCGCCGCATCCCGGTTCCTCCACAGAGGATGGACACGCCTGCTCGCGGCACACTTCGTCAACGACGAGACGGTTGCCTACGCATCGGCGCAGCACGACTCTCCACGTCGTCGGCGAGCTTTCTGGGTGCTCGGCTGGGCGATTCTTCTCAGTTGGCCTGCGGGTGCCGCGATCGGTGTGCTCCTCGGCCGAGCCCTCACCGATGTCTCGGCGCTGGGATTGGACGCGGTCTTTCCCGCGATCCTTTTCGCGATGGTTTTAGGCGCTGTGCGCAGCAAGCATGCGGCCATCATCGTGGCCTGTGGAGTTCTGCTCGCAGTCGCAGTCACACCCTTCGTGCCGCCTGGAGTCGCGCCGCTGGCGGCCCTGGTCTCCCTCGGTCTGGGGTGGAAGCGAGGTTCTCAGCGTGATTGATTCCCAAATGCTCACCGCATGCGTAGTGCTCGCCGTTGGCACGTACGTCGTTAGGCTCGCTGGCACCACCTCAGGGGGGACAGATATCCCCGAGAAGCTGGACCAGGGTCTCGAACAAGCCGTCGCCATACTCCTTGCCGCCGTCGCAGCAACCTCCGCCCTGTACGACGGGCAAGACCTGGCCGACTGGACCCGCACTGCCGGGGTACTCGCCGCAGGTACCGCGGCCGTCCTCCGGTTACCGCTCATCCTCGTCGTGCTTATCGCCAGCCTGACAACAGCGTTCCTGCGACTGTTCACATGACGAAACGAGGAACCACAGAATGAGCAGCCAGAGCCGGTTCAACACGACGCGTTCGTTGATGGCGCTCACTGAATCTCCCCAGTTCTGCTCATCAAATCCCCTCACTCTGGGTCGCTCCGTCGCATGAGGTGGGCCTCTGGATGCTGGTGGTCTCTGACCACACACCAGCTTCAGGAGGCCCTGTTTCCCATGCTTTCAGAGAGGAGCAGCGTGGAAATCCACGCTCTGCAGTGGCATCGACACCCAGCCACAGCCGGTCATGCCGATGCTCGTGCCCGTCTACCGCTGGCGCGGATCGGCACATCGACGTTTGCCAGAGCGCGCCTAACCGCCTGCTGACTGACCCCGAACCGCAGGCCGACCTCCATAAGACTCAACCCGCCGTCGTACAGCTCGACGGCTGCGGCGAGGTCGCACTCATCAAGACCGCGCCTGCGGATCGGGATCGAACGGCGGACCAGATGGGCCGCCGCCGTGCGGCGGTGAACGCTGAACCGCTCGCTCAACTCCACCAGCGTCGCGCCCTCCTGGTAGAGAGCTACCAGCTCGTCTACCTGTGCCGGGCTCAGAAAGGTTTGAGTCATCCCAACTGCACGCACCATCCGACCCCGCTCGTCCACTACAGACGGCTCCAGGGGCCTGCGGTCCCGCTGGTAGACGCCCCGCGACCGGCGAGAAGTCACAGTTTTCAGGGCCGGGCAGGGGTTCTCGAACTCTCTACGGAGGTCCACCAAAGGGACGCATCGCATCGAGGCACCCCGGTCATCCGACCGGGGTGCCTTCGCGTTGGGTCGGTCCGCGCATGGCGGG
>DMUE01000178.1:0-2606 GCA_003476465.1 Microbacterium sp.
GGCATCGTCGGGGCGCTCGACACGCTCGGTGCCACGGCATCCAAGCCCCTCGTCGTTCGCCTCGACGGCAACCGCGTCGAAGAGGGCCGCGCGATCCTCCGCGACTACGCCCACCCGCTCGTCACGCTCGCCGAGACCATGGACGAGGGCGCCGACAAGGCCGCCGAGCTCGCCAACGTCTGACCCGGATCAAAGGACTCCAGAGAAATGTCGATCTTCCTCAACCAGGACTCGAAGGTCATCGTCCAGGGCATCACCGGCGGCGAGGGCACCAAGCACACGGCGCTCATGCTGAAGGCCGGCACCCAGGTCGTCGGCGGCGTCAACGCCCGAAAGGCCGGAACGACGGTTTCGCACACGGATGCCTCGGGCGACGCCGTCGAGCTGCCCGTCTTCGCTTCGGTCAGCGAGGCCATGGCCGCAACGGGCGCGGACGTCTCGATCGCCTTCGTTCCCGCACCATTCACGAAGGACGCGATGATCGAGGCCATCGATGCCGAGATCCCGCTGCTCGTCGTGATCACCGAGGGCGTGCCCGTCGGCGACAGCGCCGAGGCCTGGGCCTACGCGCAGAGCAAGGGCAACGCGACCCGCATCATCGGCCCGAACTGCCCCGGAATCATCACCCCCGGCGAGGCGCTCGTCGGCATAACTCCCGCCGACATCACCGGCAAGGGCCCGATCGGCCTCGTCTCGAAGTCGGGAACCCTGACCTACCAGATGATGTTCGAGCTGCGTGACCTCGGCTTCTCGACCGCCATCGGCATCGGCGGCGACCCGATCATCGGCACGACGCACATCGACGCGCTCGCCGCGTTCGAGGCCGACCCCGAGACCAAGGCCATCGTCATGATCGGCGAGATCGGCGGTGACGCCGAAGAGCGGGCGGCGGACTACATCAAGGCGAACGTGACCAAGCCCGTCGTCGGCTACGTGGCCGGCTTCACGGCCCCCGAGGGCAAGACGATGGGCCACGCCGGTGCGATCGTCTCCGGCTCGGCGGGCACGGCGCAGGCGAAGAAGGAGGCCCTCGAGGCCGCCGGGGTCAAGGTCGGCAAGACGCCGTCCGAGACCGCCGCGCTCATGCGCGAGGTCATCGAGGCCTTCTAAGCACTCACCGAAGAAGGGCGGATGCCGCGGCTCAGGCTGCAGCATCCGCCCCTTTGGCGTGTGCGGTCACCGGGCGATGCGGACAACACTCCGGAAGGACGTGCTGACCCGGGCCGCCAGAGGCGCTGATCGAGGCCGCGTCACCATCCGCTCCGGAGTGTTGTCCGGCCGCGCCTGTACGGGGGTCGCCGGGGGCGCGGGTAGGGTCGAGGACGCCATGCATCGCCTCATCGTCGCCCTGCTCAGCGCGCTCGACGCGCTCATCCAGGTCGCGGGGGGACTGACCGTGATCGCGGCGCCCCTGACGGCGCTGTGGGTGTTCGGGTTCGGCCCGGCCGCCGACTGGTCGGGCTTCTGGCCGACGACCGCGGCGGTGTGGCAGGCGGGCAACCTGGTGCCGCTGCAGATCACGTTGCCCGACGCGGTCATCGCCGCGGGGATCTCACAAGACGCGGCATCCTTCGCCTTTTCGCTCGCCCCGCTCGGCTTCGCCGCATTCACGGTCATCTTCGGGGTTCGCTCCGGCGCGCGCGCAGCACGATCGGGGGCATGGGTGAGCGGTGTCGGCTCGGCAGCCGTCGTCGTCACGGCGTTGTCGGCCCTGATCAGCGTGACGGCGACCTCGGACGTCGTCACGACGGTCCCCTGGCAGGCGATCGGGATGCCAGCGGCGCTCTACGCCGTGGCTGTTCTGGTGGGCGGCGTCGTGTCTGCCTGGCGGAACGGGGATGACGGCATCGTCGATGCCGTGCGGGACCGACTGGAACGGCGTGGTGGGGCCGAAACGGTCTCGGCTGTCGCGCTCGGGGCGTCGGTCACCACCGTCGCGCTGATCGGCGTCGGCGCCCTGGCCCTCGCGGTCGCCGTCGTTGTGTCGGTCGGTGAGAGCGTGGCGCTGTACCAGGCGGCAAACGTGGACGTCCTCGGCGCGGTTGTCGTCACCCTCGGCCAGCTCGCGTACATCCCGACGCTCATCGTGTGGGCGATCGCCTGGGTCGCGGGCCCGGGCTTCGCGTTCGGCGCCGGCAGCACGGTTTCCCCGGTCGGCGCGGACCTGGCGGTCGTGCCCTCGATCCCTGCGCTCGGCGCGATCCCCGAGGCCTCGACGACGTGGCTGCTCCTCGTCGCGCTGTTTCCCGTCGCCGCCGGGGCGCTGGGCGGCTGGTTCGCCCGCTCACGGCTGCATGCCGAGGCAGGCGGGGATGCCGTGCCCCCGCGCCTTGCCGCGACGTTCGGTATCGCCGCCTCGGTGGGACTCGCCGCCGGGGGCCTCGCCGCTGCCGCCTCGGGGGCGATCGGTCCCGGCCGCCTGTCCGAAGTGGGTCCGCAGCCCGGCCCGCTGGCACTGGCCGTGAGCCTCGAGGTGCTCGTCGGGGCGGCGATCCTGTTGCTGTCGCCGCTCGGGGCATCCGTTGCCGGTGGCACCTCTGCCGCAGGCTACTCCGCTCATGCTCCCCGCCCGCGGCACGGCATCGATCCGACCGCCCTGCCGGGCG
>DMUE01000178.1:2622-2909 GCA_003476465.1 Microbacterium sp.
GGCCGGGAGCGGCTCCGGCAGCCCCGGTAGACTGACCGGGTGCTCACGGTCGCCGTCCTCATCTCGGGCACCGGGTCGAACCTCCGCGCACTCCTCGACGCCGCGAGCGCTCCCGGATTTCCGGCACGGATCGTCGTCGTCGGCGCCGATCGAGATGCCGAAGGCTTCGCCCACTCCGAGGAGTACGGTATTCCGGCGTTCCTCGTCCCGTGGTCGAGTTTCGCGTCGCGGGAGGCGTGGGGTGACGAGTTGCTGCGCCAGCTCGACGTCTGGGAGCCGGACCTGAT
>DMUE01000018.1 GCA_003476465.1 Microbacterium sp.
CTCAACCGTTCGCATCTCGTGACGGGCCGCCGAGCGGTCATCCTCCCCACGCTCGGCCGCACCGACCGCGACCTCCGCGGCGGCGTCGAGCAGCGCGTGAGCGTCGAGGACTCGATGGGCGCCGTGCACGGCTCGCGCGGACGACTCGCTCCCCCGGCCGCCGACATGCTCAGCGAGGTCGCGATCCTCGCGCGGCTCTCGGCGCTGCTGTTCCCGACGGATGCCTCGGCGAGGTCGTTCGGTCAGCACCCGGTTCACGACGGGAACCACGATCGGGGCTATCCGGAGCACTCGCCGCAGGACGAGCGCGAACCGAAGGCGGGTTCGCCCGCGCCCGGGACCGCGGCGAATCATCCGCGAGCGGACTGGGGCGCACTCGAGCGCGACTACTCGCAGATCCGCCGGCACATCGAGCACGTCGTCCCCGGCTTCGAGGAGTACGACCGCCGCATCGCCAGGGGCCGCACGCTCACCCTGCCCAACGGTCCTCGCGACGATCTGTCGTTCGCGACCGAGACGGGCAAGGCCGTGTTCACGGTCAATGCGCTCGAATACCCGGTGATCCCCGACGGGCGCCTGCTGCTGCAGACCCTCCGCTCGCACGATCAGTACAACACCACGATCTACGGCAGGGACGACCGCTATCGCGGCATTCACGGCGGGCGTCGGGTGGTGCTGGTCAACGCCGAGGACATCGCGCAGCTCGGATTCGCCGAGAACCAGATCGTCGACCTCGTGTCGGAGTGGCGGCGGCCCGACGGCACCCTCGAAGAACGCCGGGCCGAGGAGTTCCGCATCATCGCGTACAGCACCCCGCGTGCCAACGCAGCGGCGTACTATCCGGAGACGAACGTGCTCGTGCCCCTGGATTCGACGGCGGATGTCTCGGGCACCCCGACCTCCAAGTCGGTCATCGTCCGCCTCGAGCATCGGGACGCGTCATGATCGATCTCTTCGGGAACGACCCGCGTGAGGGAGCTGGCGGCACCGACCGGCGCATAGGGTGAAAGCGTGAATGTCACCCGCACGTCCCATCGCGCGCTTGTGATCACGGTTTCGGATCGTTCGGCGGCGGGAGAGCGCGAAGACCGCAGCGGGCCCGCCGCCGTCGCGCGACTCCGCGACGGCGGATTCGCGTGCTCCGAACCGCTCGTGGTGCCGGACGGTGCCGACAGCGTCGAGGCGGCGTTGCGGGCTGCGCTCGCCGAGGGCGCGCGCCTGATCGTCACGACCGGGGGCACAGGACTCGGGCCGCGCGATGTCACACCGGAGGGGACGGCGCGGGTCATCACGCGCCAGATTCCGGGGATCGCTGAAGAGCTTCGCCGCATCGGCGCTTCTGAGAAGCCCGGCGGGATGCTCTCGCGCGGGCTCGCCGGGATCGTCGATGCTGCGCCCGGGGTGACGGCAGGGGCGCTCGTGGTCAACCTGCCGGGCTCGACCGCGGCTGTCGGCTCGGGTATCCCGGTCATCCTGTCGGTCGCGCTCCATGTCATCGACCAGATCGGTGGAGGGGACCACACATGACGCAGACCGATGCCGATGGTCTGCGCCTGGCCCGAATCAGCGCGGAGCGGCTCGATCTGGAGACCCATCTCGCCGCGGTGGACGATGCCTCCGCGGGGGCGGTCACCACGTTCGTCGGACGCGTACGCGATCACGATCCGGATGCCTCGGGTGCCGTCGTGGCGCTGGAGTACACCGCGCACCCCGAAGCCGAGCAGATACTGCGCCGCATCGCGAGGGACGCCATCGGGTCTTCGGGCGCGATCGTCGCCGTCAGCCACCGCATCGGTCGGCTGAGCGTCGGCGATGCCGCCGTCGTGATCGCGGTGGCGTCCTCCCACCGAGCCGAGGCCTACGAGGTCAGCCGCACCGTGATCGAGGCGATCAAGGCCGAGCTTCCGGTGTGGAAGCGTCAAGTCGAGGCCGACGGCACGACGGCCTGGAAGGGCCTGGGCGGTTGAGCACTGAGGGGCCGGGCTAGGGGTTGAGCCGCCGCGAGAGCGCGACGGCGATCCGTTCTATCGCCTCGCGCAGCAGCGGCCGGGGCAGCGCGAAGACGAATCGGGTGTGCCCGATTCCCGCGACGCCACACGCCGCGCCATCCGTCATCGCGACGCCCGCGTGCGTCCGGAACCACTCGCCCAGATCGCCCTCGATGCCGTAGGCACGGAAGTCGATCAGGGCGATGTAGGTGCCCTCGGGCATGACCATCCGAGCCTGGGGCAGCAGCTCGGCGACCAGTTCGACGAGCAGGCGGCGGTTGCCGTCGAGGTAGTCGCGCACGTCATCGAGCCACGCGCGTCCGGCGGTGTAGGCGGCCGTATTGGCGACGACGCCGAGCGTGGCGGTGCCGTGACCCGCCGACGTGCCGAATTCCTGCCACCGGGCCTCGTCGTCGACGTTCGACAGGATGACCTGGGCACACTTCATACCCGCGAGATTCCAGGACTTCGACGCGGATGTCGCCGTGACGGTGTGCGCCGCGGCCGCCGCCGAAACCGATGCGTACGGCACGTGGTGAGCGGGGGCGTAGACGACCGGCGCATGGATCTCGTCGGAGAAGACGCGACCGCCCTTCGCAGCGACGAGGTCCGAAACCGCAAGCAACTCCTCGTGCGTGAAGACCGTGCCGAGCGGGTTGTGGGGGTTGCAGAGCACGAGCATTCCGGCTCCGTCGTCGAAAGCGCGCGAGATGGCTTGGAGATCCATCACCATCCGGCCGTCCCGTTCGATGCTCGGCACCTCGATGACGCGGCGCGCCAGCCTGGGCGGCACCGTGAGAAACGGCATGTACGCNNCCCGCGTTCGAGCGCCGCGGTCACGGCCGCCCTGATGGCGGGGGCCAGACCGAAATCCATCTCGGCGACGAAGGCGCCGATCGTGTCGGGGAACATCGTCCACTTGACGCTCCCGGCCTCGCGCAGGAGCTCCGCCGTCAGGGCGTCGAAGTTCGTACCGGTCACCTCAGCCTCCCGCGAAGGGGGGCAGGACGTCCACCGGCACGTCGGGGCCGAGCGGGGCATCGTCGCCCGCTCGCGCGCCCGAGACCAGCACGGCGCAACGCGGCAGGATATCGCCGAGATCGGGGTAGTCGTTCGTCAGCGCGGCGCGCAGCTCACCGAGAGTCGCCTCGGTACGCACCTCTTCGTCTCGACCGGCGGCCTCCTCCGCGGCTGCGAAATAGCGCACGCGAGGCATCAGGGCCGCCCCTCCCACTGGTCGGCGAGTTCGGTGATGATGCGCACGGCCTCGCGGACGGATTCGGGGGATCCCCCCGCGCGGCCGGCCACGAGGCCCGCAACGAAGGCGCTCACGGGGGCTGCCGGACGGGCGACCCCGTTGGCGACATCACGGGCGAGATCCAGGATGAGCGCCACGTGCACGTCCTCGTTCGGCATCTCGAAGCGCTTTCCGAGGGCGTTGGCCCAGGCGTCGAGGGCCTCGGGCGGCAGGGTGCGATCCGGCGGTTCTGACACGATGAGGTCCTCTCCGGGCGCGTCGGAGACACCACGAGCCCACTGAAGATCCTCCCACGTGTCGATGTCGCGGGTCGCGTTCGGTGGTGCGGGCACAGCGGTCAGCCGCAGCCCGCCGACGAGCACGCGCACGGGCGCGTCCCGTCCGCCGAGCGGGACGGATGCCGCCGCTTCGCGCAGCGCCGCCGTGCGGTACAGCGCCGTCAGCCATTGTGCGCGGCCCGAGGCGTCCGTCAGATGAACCCCGTCGCGAAGCGACGGGGTTCTGTGCGCCGTCAGGGTGAGCAGGCCAAGAGCGCTCTCGATTCCGGGCAGGTCGGAGGCGAGAACGAGGGTCCATTCGGTCTCGACCAGCTGGAGCGCTGCGATGATCGCCGCGACGGGGCCGCCGAACGGCGGGTCTTCTCGCACCCACTCCAGTGCCGGGTCCTCGAGCATCCGATCTCCCGCCACGATGATCCGGTTCGCCCCGGCGGCACGCGCGGCGGCGACGGTTCGGGTGAGGAGAGGGATGCCGTTCACCTCCAGCAACGGTTTCTGGACGCCGTCGAGGCGGGAGGCTCGCCCGCCCGCCAGCACGATCGCCTCGAACTCGACCGGGCCGCGCGTGCTCACCTCTCGCCGGGCCGCGTCCACGAGCCGGAACGCCCGCCCTCTTTGGCGACGATCC
>DMUE01000142.1 GCA_003476465.1 Microbacterium sp.
GACAGCAGCCGCGCCATCTCGGCCACGCGTTCGGGCCCTTCGAGTCTGCGGACGCTCGAGGCGGTCACCGATCCGTCGCTCTCTTTCACGACGGTGAGGTGGTTGGTGGCGAACGCGGCCACCTGCGCGAGGTGCGTGACGACGATGACCTGGGATGCCTCGGCCAGGCGCGCGAGGCGCCGCCCGACCTCGATCGCGGCGGCCCCGCCGATTCCGGCGTCGATCTCGTCGAAGACGAAGGTCGGCACCGGGTCGGCGGCCGCGATCACGACCTCGATCGCGAGCATGATGCGACTGAGCTCTCCGCCCGAGGCGCCTTTGGACACCACGCGGGGCTCCGCTCCGGGGTGCGGGGCGAGGAGCAGCGCGACATCGTCGCGGCCGTCTGCACCGGGGATGCCCGGTGTCACGGCGACGTGCAGGCGGGCGTCGGGCATCGCGAGCGCCCGGAGCTCGGCCGTCACGGCGTCGTCCAGCGCGGCAGCCGCGGCGGTGCGGTGCTCGGTGAGAACGGCGGCGGATGCATCCAGTTCCCGCGCCGCGGCATCCCGCTCCTGCGCAAGCTCCCCTATGCGCGCATCGTCGCCCTCGAGCTGGGCAAGGCGCAGCGCGCCGGTCTCGGCGAGCGCGAGCACCTCGTCCAATGTTGCGCCGTGGTGCCTGACCAAAGCGCCCAGGGCCGCGCGGCGGGTCTCGACCGCGTCGAGTTCGAGCGGACCGGACTCATCGAGGTCGGCGAGATAACCCGAAAGGTCGGTGGCGAGCTCCGCGGCGCGAAAGCCCAGCTCGGCGACCTCCTGCGAGAACGACTCGAGGGCGGGGTCCTGGGTGCTCGCCCGTTCGAGCAGGCGGCGCGCCTCGCCCATCAGGGTGGAGACATCGGCCCTGTCCTCTTCTGACGACAGGGCCTCGCGGGCGCCTGCCGCCGCGGCACGGAGGTCTTCGACGTTGGCGAGGCGCTCGGCGCGCTGGGCGAGCTCGGCGTCCTCCCCCGGCTGCGGTGCGAGATCCGCGATCTCGGCGAGCGCTGTTCGCAGCGCCTCCGCCTCCGCTGTGCGCTCGNNACGTCGGCCCCGCCGAACCGGTCGAGCGCGTCGCGCTGCGCCGAGGCCGAACGCAGGCGCAGCTGATCGGACTGCCCGTGCACCACCACGAGGTCATCCGCCAGGTCGGCGAGCACCCCCGCCGGGGCGGCACGACCTCCGACGCTGGCGCGGCTGCGCCCCTCGGCCGTGACGGTGCGCGCGACATAGAGCTCGGCGCGATCCTGCCCGAGCGGCTCCAGGTCCCCCCCGGCCTCGCGCACGCGGTCGGCGACGGGACCTTCGGCGGGCACATTCCAGATCCCCGTGACCTCGGCGTGGCCGCCCGAGCGCACGACCCCCGAATCTGCGCGCTGGCCGAGCAAGAGGCCGAGGCCGGTGACGACCATCGTCTTGCCCGCACCCGTCTCGCCCGTTATCGCGGTGAAACCGGGGCCGAGGGGCAGGGTCGCCTCGGCGATGACCCCGAGCCCGGCGAGACGGACCTCCTCGATCACGCGCCCGCCCCGCGGTAGGTTCCGGCATCGGTGACGGCGCCCGTTTCGGCCTCGGTCGACTCATGCATCGCCCAGGTCTCGGGCTCGGCGGCGACGGGCCCGCGCCATCCCTCGACCGGCAGACGGAACTTGCGGACGAGGCGGTCGGTGAACGCCGCGGGGTGCAAGCGCGCGAGGCGAACCGGATCGGGCGAGCGACGCACCATCACGCGGGCGCCTGGGGGCAGATCATGCGAGCGACGGCCGTCGCACCACAGAATGCCGGTGCCATTCGTCCGCTCCAGCACCTCGATCGCGATCGTGGCCTCGGGACCCACGACGAGCGGTTTGGCGAACAGGGCGTGCGCCGACAGCGGCACGACCGCTATCGCCTCCACGGTCGGCCAGATCACGGGTCCCCCGGCGGAGAAGTTGTATGCCGTCGAGCCGGTGGGGGTCGACACGACCATCCCGTCGCAGCCGAAGCTCGAGAGCGGGCGAGCGTCGACCTCGAGGACGATCTCGAGCATCCGTTCGCGGCTGGCCTTCTCGACCGTCGCCTCGTTGAGCGCCCAGGTCTCGTAGATCAGCGAGTCGTCCGAATCCTGCACGCGCACGGCCAGCGCCAGGCGTTCCTCGACCCGGTAGTCGCCCAGGATGGCTCGGCGCACCGCTTCGTCGAGTTCGTCACGCTCGATCTCGGCGAGGAATCCGACGTGCCCCATGTTGATGCCGAGCACGGGGGCCGTCCCGCCCCGCACCAGCTCGGCGGCGCGGAGGATGGTGCCGTCCCCCCCGAGCACGATCGCGAGCTCGATCTCACCCACCGGCACGTCGATGCCGAGGGTGCCGGTGCTGCCGAAGTCGGCGATCGCCGAGCCGAGCTGAGCCCGGTCGTCGGCCGAGAAGACCGCCCGGGCCCCGGCGGCGTGCAGGGCCGCGGTCACCCGGCGCGCAGCGGCGACGGTGTCGTCACGCAGCGCATGCGCGACGACCAGGATGTTCCGCGTGCCTGTCATGCCGCTCCCGCCGGTAGGTTCGCCTCACCCATTCTGTCGGATGGGTCCCGTTCGCCGCGCCGCCCCGCGCTGCGCAGCAGATCGGTGCCGGTCGGACTCGGTCCCCGAACCCGA
>DMUE01000080.1:0-4007 GCA_003476465.1 Microbacterium sp.
GAGCGCCGCGACATCGACAAGCTCCGCGGCTACTGAGCCGGCGTCCTCGTCAGCTCGCGGCGCCGATCAGGTCGATCAGCCACGAGGCGCCGCGCACACCCGCACCAGCCCTCTCGGCACGACGGGCGAGCTCCCGGTCGCTCGTGACCACGGTCACGGCGTCTTCGGCCGCTGCCAGGCGCTCCGCCGTCGCGGCGATCTCGTCATCGCCTGATGCTGCTGCCCGCACGACCGTCACGTCCCCGGTGTGATCTTCACCGTGTCGATCGGCCACGCCTCGGGCAGCCCCTTCGACGACCACGACGAACCGCGGAAACCAGCGGGTCGCGGGCAGATCGACAGCGGATGCCTCGAGCCCTTCGGTCGCGAGCGCCTCCAACCGATCGAGCAGGCGATCCGTCGCACCCGCACGATCCTTCCACCAGCCATCCGGCACCGATCCGACGACGTTCGCCGCGTCGACGACGATGACGGGGCGCAGATGCAACGCCGAACGCAGGTGCACCCAGGCATCCTGGAACGACGGGTGCAGCGGGTGATCAACGACCGCATCGACCCGCACCCATTCGAGCGCGTGGCTCTCGGGGTCGCTGATGACCGGCTCGAAGGGGTGGGTGACATCGCCGACGACGGTCGTGTACGACCAGATGTCGAGGTCGAGCACGCTCGTCGCACGCGGGCGAATGGAGGTCGCGGGCACGCCCGCCTCTTCGAGCGCCTCGCGCAGAGCCGCGTCGACGGCCGACTCGTCCTCGTGCCGCGCACCCCCGGGCAGTGCCCAGGTACCGCCGAAGTGACTCCACCACACGCGATGCTGCAACAGCACGCTGTCGCGGGCGGCGTCGAACGCGAGCAGACCGGCCGCACCGTAGCGGCCCCAATATCGCTCGCCGCTGTCGGCGACGACCCACTCATCGCCCGAGCCGCTCGGACGGGACGGTCGCCGCGGCACGCCGGGGCCGGGGGGCTTGATGCTCACCCTCCCAGATTGCCACACCTGGGAGCGTTCGGGGCCCCCGGACCCATCAGCGCTGGCGGCGCTCGCGCACTCGCATGTTGATCTGGATGGGCGTGCCCGCGAAGCCGAAGATCTCGCGCAGCCGACGCGCGATGAAGCGACGGTAGCCCGGGTCGAGGAATCCGGTCGTGAACAGCACGAATGTCGGCGGACGGGACGCTGCCTGCGTTCCGAACAGGATTCGAGGCTGCTTGCCGCCACGCAGCGGGTGGGGGTGCTCGGCGACGAGCTCGGACAGGAAGGCGTTGAACTTTCCGGTCGGAATCCGCTGATCCCACGACTCCAGGGACGTCTCGAGCGCGGGTACGAGTTTGTCGAGATGACGCCCGGTCTTCGCCGAGATGTTGACGCGGGGCGCCCACGAGACGTGCGCCAGGTCCTGTTCGATCTCGCGCTCGAGGTAGCGGCGGCGATCGTCGTCTATCAGCTTGTCGGTGGAGAGCAGATCCCACTTGTTGAAAGCCAGCACGAGCGCACGCCCGGACTCCAGCACCATGTCGATGATGCGCACGTCCTGCTCGCTGAGGGAGTCGCTCACATCGAGCACCACAACAGCGACCTCGGCCTTCTCCAGCGCGGTCGCCGTACGCAGCGACGCATAGAAGTCGGCACCCTGCTGCAGGTGCACGCGGCGGCGGATGCCGGCGGTGTCGACCAGGCGCCACAGTTTGCCGCCGAGCTCGACGACCTCGTCTACCGGATCGCGGGTCGTTCCGGCGAGCTCGTTGACGACGACCCGCTCTTCGCCCGCCGCTTTGTTGAGCAGCGACGACTTGCCGACGTTCGGGCGGCCGAGGATCGCCACACGACGTGGGCCACCGATCTCGTGCGAAGCGACGGCCGACACCTCAGGCAGCTTCTCCATGAGCTGGTCGAGCAGGTCGGCCACCCCGCGGCCGTGGATGGCCGAAACCGGGTGCGGTTCACCGAGGCCCAGGCTCCACAGCGCCGCGGCCTCGGGTTCGTGGCGGGCGTCGTCGACCTTGTTCGCGACGAGGAAGACGGGCTTGCCGCTCTTGCGCAGGAGCTTCACGACCTGCTCGTCGGTCGCGGTCGGGCCGACCATGGCATCGACGACGAACATCACGACGTCCGACAGGTCGATCGCGACCTCGGCCTGGGCTGCGACGGATGCGTCGATGCCTCGGGCATCCGGCTCCCATCCGCCGGTGTCGACGAGCGAGAAGCGCCTGTCCATCCACTCCGCCTTGTAGGTCACACGGTCGCGGGTGACGCCCGGGGTGTCCTCGACGACGGCCTCGCGGCGGCCGAGGATGCGGTTGACGAGGGCGGACTTGCCGACGTTCGGGCGTCCCACGATCGCCACGACAGGCAGCGCCGGCAGGTACTCGATGCCGTCGATTCCCCGTTCGACGCCGGCGAGCAGGTGGGCGTCGTCTTCATCGAGGTCGTAGTCGGCGAGGGACGCCCGCAGCGTCGCCGCCCTCTGCTCGACCAACTCGGGGTCGAGCTCCGCCAGTTTCTCGGCGATCTGGTCGGGGCGACCTTCGTATTCGTCGTCATCGCTCATGGCGTCAGTCCTCGTGTTCTCTCGCCACGTGCCCTCGAAACGATGTCGAGGACCGCGTCGACGGTCTGTTCGATACCGAGGTCGGTCGAATCGACCACCTCGACCCCCGGGGCGGCGGTCAGAAAGTCGACCACCCCACTGTCGGAGGCATCACGACGGTGCAGGGCGTCGGCGACGACCGCTGCTTCCACCCCGGTCAGCTCTGCGCTGCGCCGCGCGGCGCGGACCTCGGGAGCCGCTGTCAGCAGCAGCCGCACGGATGCATCGGGGGCGACGATCGTCGTGATGTCCCGGCCCTCCACCACGATGCCCTGCGGGGCAGCACCGGCGATTATCGTGCGGAACAGGTTCGTCACCGACTCGCGTATCGCGGGCACGCGGGCAACGCCGCTGACGGCATCCGAGACACGCGGTTCGCGAATCGCCGTGGCGACGTCCACAGACCCGACGCGCACCCACGTGTCTTCGGGGTTGGTCGAGATGGCGAAGTCGAAGTCGCCCGTCGCGTCGAGCACGGCGCTGGCGTCGCTCGTGTCGGCCCCGCGCTCGAGCACATGCCAGGCGAGCGCGCGGTACGCGGCGCCCGTGTCGAGGTAGCCGTAGCCGAGCCGCGAGGCGACCCGCTTCGCAACGCTCGACTTGCCGCTACCAGCGGGACCGTCGATCGCGATCACGAGCCCCTCGGAGACGGGGGCCTCCGCAACGGAGAGATCAGTCATTTCCCATCCCCGCAATCCGCCAGTTCCGCTCTTCCAACCCGGCCGTCGCGTACGCGACGATCCCGGGCTCCACGCTGATCTCGGCGAGGCCGAACGCGGCCCCCGGCGAGTGCTCGAGGCGCAGGTCCTCCACGTTCACGCCCAGGTCGCCGAGGTCGCTGAACAGACGCGCCAGCTGGCCGGGGGCGTCGTTCACCATCACGACGAGCTGCTCGAAGCGGCGGTTCTGCCCATGTTTGCCCGGCAGGCGCTCGACACCCTCGTTGCCGCGCTGCATCGTGTCGGCGATCGTGCGGCGCGAACCGGCGGCATCCGGATCGCGAAGCGCGTCGGTCACGCGGCCCAGGTCGGCCGCGAGCTGGTCAAGCACCGCGACGACGGGCTGGGAGTTGGCACCGAGGATCTGGGTCCACAGCTCGGGAGCGGATGCCGCGATCCGCGTGGTGTCCCGAACTCCCTGACCGGCAAGCCCCAGGGACGGGGCCGGGGCCTCGCGCAATCGTGCGGCGAGCAGGCTGGAGACGAGCTGCGGCACATGAGAGACATATGCCACGGACAGATCGTGCTCTTCGGGGGTCATCTCCAGCGGCATCGCGCCGAGATCGAGCGCTAGTCCCTCGACGACCGCGAGATCGGCGGAGGACGTTCCTTCGTCGCGGCAGACGACCCAGGGGCGCCCGATGAACAGGTCGGAGCGGGCCGAGATCGCCCCGCCTCGTTCGCGTCCGGCGAGCGGATG
>DMUE01000080.1:4062-7427 GCA_003476465.1 Microbacterium sp.
GCGCCGAGCAATCCGGCACCGACCACGCGAACGGTGCCGCCGGTGCGCGCGGCAACACGCGGCGTGGTCGTGTCGGTCACTGGGTCTCCTACGGGGTGTCGCCCTGCGGCTCGTCGTCGCTCGCGAGGGCGGCATCGCGGCGCGCGAGGGTGAGCAGCGCGCCGCGTTCCACCTTAGTCAACTCCCGCGCCTGCCCCGCCGGGAGTGCTCCCAGGTGGAGCGGGCCGAACTGTCGGCGGACGAGCTCGCGGACCGGATGCCCCACCTCGGCCATCATGCGACGGACGATGCGATTGCGGCCGGAGTGCAGGGTCAGCTCGACCAGGCTCGTGCCTCCTGAGCCATCGAGCAGTCTCGCCCTGTCGGCGGCGACGGGTCCGTCCTCGAGCTCGATGCCGCGCGTCAGCCGCGCAATCGTCTGGGCGCCGACCCGGCCCGAGACCTTCGCGATGTAGACCTTCGTCACGCCGTACGAGGGGTGCGCGAGCACGTGGGCGAGCGGCCCGTCGTTGGTGAGGATGAGCAGGCCGCTCGTCTCGGCGTCGAGGCGCCCGACGTTGTAGAGGCGCTCCGGCCACCCTGCGGTGTACTGGTTCAGGTCGGGCCGTCCGCGCTCGTCACGCATCGTGCTGACGACTCCCGTCGGCTTGTTGAGCATGACGTACCGCATGCCGGACTCGACCTGCACGGCCACACCGTCGACGTCGACGAGGTCGGATCCCGGGTCGATCCGCGCGCCCATCTCCCTCACCACCACACCGTTCACCCGCACGCGGCCGTCGGCGATCAGCTCCTCGCTGACACGCCGCGACGCGACGCCCGCCTGGGCGAGCACCTTCTGCAGCCGCACGCCGTCGNNCTCACCGTCCCAGTGCATCGTCGAGGCTGTCATCGCCCGAGACATCCGGCAGCAGCGGCGAGATCGGCGGCAACTCGTCGAGGGAGTTGATGCCGAGGTTGGCCAAGAGCGCGTCGGTCGTGCCGTAGTGGATCGCGCCGGTCTCGGGATCCGTGAACTCCTCGGTGATCAGCCCCCGCCCGAGCAGGGTCCGCACGACCGAGTCGACGTTGACCGCGCGGATCGCCGCGACCTGTCCGCGCGTCACCGGCTGCTTGTATGCGATCACCGCGAGCGTCTCGAGGGCCGCCTGCGAGAGCCGCGACGGCGCCTGCGTGCCCACGAACTCGCTCACCAGGTCGTCGTGCTCGGCGCGCACGTAGAGGCGCCATCCCCCACCGGCCTCGCGCAACTCGAACCCCCGACGGGGGCCGCCGGCGCGGCCGTCGTAGTCCTCCACCAGCGACTCGATGGCCTGCCGCACTGCCGGCACCGGTGCTGAAACAGCGCTCGCGAGTGCGACGAGGCTCTGCGGCTCCTCCACCACCAGCAGGATCGCCTCGATCCGCCGGGCGACCGATGCCGCCGCGCCGACGCCCGGTGCCGGGCGTGTCGAAGCATCAGTTGTCATAGTCGGCCCCCAGGCTCGCAAGTTGTTCGTCGGACCAATTCTCGCCCGACCACCGCAGGGTCAGCTCCCCGAGCGGCTCGACCTGTTCGAACGCCAGCGCCGCGTGCCGGTACAGCTCGAGGATGGACAGGAATCGGGCCACCACGATGCCCGGCTCGGTCTCGCCGGCGACGAGTTCGCGAAAGCTCACCGTCTCGGCGCGGCGCAGCAGCGACACCACGACCGCCGCTTGCTCCCGAATGCTGACAAGCGGCGCATGCAGGTGGTCGAGACCGACCTGCGGGATCTCCCGGGGGCGGAACGCCAGGAGCGCCAGAGCGGCGAAATCCTCGACAGACAGGGTCCAGACCAGTTCGGGCACGGCGGCGCGATGCTTCTCGTCCAAGCGAACGGCCCGCGGGTGGCGGGTCTGCTCGGCCTGCAGCCGCGAACCGAACCACGACGAGACCTCCTTGAACGCCCGGTACTGCAGCAGGCGGGCGAAGAGCAGGTCGCGCGCCTCGAGCAGCGCGACCGATTCGGCGTCGACGAGCTCCCCCTGTGGCAGCAGCCCCGCGACCTTCATGTCGAGCAGCGTCGACGCCACGACGAGGAATTCGCTCGCACGCTCCAGCTCCTCGTCGGGGCCCTGCGCACTCAGGTAGGAGATGAACTCGTCCGTCACCTTGCTCAGCGCGATCTCGGTGATGTCGAGTTCGCGCTTCGAGATCAGCGTCAACAGCAGGTCGAAGGGGCCATCGAAGCCGGTGACCGATACGCGGAACGGGCCGTCGTCTTCCCTGTCGCCGGCGTCGCCGCCCCGAGGCGCGGCGTCAGGCGACGTCGCCACGGGCGACCAGCTCCCGCGCCAGGCGCAGGTAGGCCTGGGCGGCGGGGTGCTCGGGGGCGAATTCGATTATCGGCAGGCCCGAGACGGATGCGTCCGGGAACTTCACCGTGCGCCCGATGACGGTCTCGAGCACGTCGTCGCCGAATGCCTCCACGACCCGCTCGAGCACCTCGCGGGCGTGCAGCGTACGCGCGTCGTACATCGTCGCGAGCACACCGTCGAGTTCGATGGCCGGGTTGAGGCGGTCGCGCACCTTGTCGATCGTCTCGATCAGCAGAGCCACGCCGCGCATCGCGAAGAACTCGCACTCCATCGGGATCAGCACGCCGTGACTCGCCGTCAGGGCGTTGACCGTGAGCAGGCCGAGCGAGGGCTGGCAGTCGATGAGGATGACGTCGTATTCGCGGGAAACATGACGCAGCACGCGGGCCAGGATCGTCTCGCGGGCGACCTCGTTGACGAGGTGCACCTCGGCAGCCGACAGATCGATGTTGGCCGGCAGCACGTCCAGGCCTTCGGTACGCGACTCGACGATCACTTCGCGCGGGTCGCGCTTGGTGTCCAGCAGCAGGTCATAAATGGTCGGCACATCGTGGGTCTGGATTCCGAGGCCCGCCGAGAGTGCGCCCTGCGGGTCGAAGTCGACGACCAAGACACGTCGGCCGTAGTGCGCGAGGGATGCGGCCAGGTTGATGGTCGTGGTCGTCTTGCCGACCCCGCCCTTCTGGTTGCAGAGCGAGATTATGCGGGCGGGACCGTGCGAATCCAGCCGGGGCGGAGTGGGGAAGCCGTGGTAGGGACGACCGGTGGGACCGAGGGGCGGCTCGTCCGTCGAGGAGGCCTGCTTCGTGCCCCGTGCGCTGCCCGCCACCGATACTCCCTGATTGACCCCGTGCACCACCATGTCGTGGACCGATTCTAGTCACCCGCGTCCCCGGTGCCCGGGCGGCGCGCGCGGGCACCGGTCTTGTCGGGCGCCAGCGGGTGCGCGGGCGTCTCAGCGGGCACGCGGGTGGGAGGTGGCATACACGTCTCGCAGGGCGTCGATCGTGACATGGGTGTAGATC
>DMUE01000179.1:0-595 GCA_003476465.1 Microbacterium sp.
TCCGCCAGGCGATCGTGACGGCGGGCGCCGAAACGGTCGTGGAGCTCGGTGAGGAAATCGAGCGCATCCGGCGTCAAAATCTCGTCGTAGCGGGGACTGAGACGAGCCGCGACCTCCATCGTGGGGACGTGGGTCGGCTCGGGGCCGGTGTACGTGCTCATCGGGGTCGTGTGTGGGGGAGTCATATCGCTACTTCCTGTGACGTTTCGCCGATCGTGCAGGGATGTCTCGCTCGGCCTGCCCACCGAGGGAGTGTCCCTATCCGTGGTCCGTTTTCGAGTCGACGGTCGACTTGACTCAATTCTGGCGTGAATCGAGCACGACTTATCGCCACAGGCCGTGTGAAGATCTCCCGAAATTCACGATCCGGCAAAGGCGGGGCTCCTCACGCCCCTCATCGGGGATCGCGAGCGGCAGACCGGCCGGCGACGGCGAGAACGGCCTACGCTGTGAACGTCGTCGACCAAAGGATTGCTGTGTCCGAGCACCCCGAGCACCCCACCGCCCACCACGTGCCGGTCCCGGGCGAGCCGAGCATCCCCGAACTGGAGGAGGATGAGACCGTCCCGCCTCGCCCGGAGGAAGGGATCGCCGA
>DMUE01000179.1:704-4587 GCA_003476465.1 Microbacterium sp.
ACGCACTGCCGATGACGGCTAGGGGTATGAGGGGTAGTCGGGGTAGCGATACCCCGCGCCCCAGAACGGTGCATACCCGTAGTACCCGAGAACCTCGCCGTAATTATCTCGCTCGGCGATCAGCTCCGGGTCGTAGATCGGCGCACCGGCGACACGCTCGCGCGATTCGGCGATTCTCACCTCGTCGTCGGTGATCGACGTGATCGCGTCGACCGGGATGAACGTGACGTCCTGCCCGATCCCCAGAAACCCGCCCGAGGCGATCTCGATCAGGCGCACCTTGCGCTCGGCTTCGTCGACAAGCAAGCCGCTCACCTTGCCGAGGTCGTTTCCGCTGCTGTCCTTCACCTTGCGACCGCGGATGTCGTCAGCGGGATCGGCGACGGTCTCGTCCAGGTCATCGAGGCGGGAAAGCCGGTTGACATTCGATGTGGCCATGGTGTTCTTCCTTTCCGTCGAATTCGAATGATCTGCGCCGTGCCTGTGCGGCGCCGCACTCAGCGGGTCTCAGCGACGCACACGACCGAGGGAGGTGCGCTCCGTGGCCTCCGCGCGCGTGACGACGGAACGCGCGCCCAGCACGCCGGTTCCGGCGGCAATGACCGCGCCGAGCAGCATGCCCACAAACGTCCACCAGACGGCGGGTTGGGCGTCTTCTGCAGCCTCTTCCGCCTGCTGCTGAGCGTCTTCGCGGGCCTGCTGAACATCCTCTCCGCTCACGTTCTCCTGAACGTCTTCCACTACCTGGCTCACGTCGGTGCCCTGAGCCAGGTCGACGGCCTGACTGAGCACACCACCGACCGCCCCGAGGACGCTGGCACTGAGCCAGACGGTCAGCACGAGCGCTGCGACGAGCGATGTGGCCCAGGTGAGGAAGCCGTGCAGCAAACCGCTGCGGACGGCAAGAGCGCCGGCCACGTAGCCTGCGGCGGCGAGGGCGAGCGCCAACGCCACGATGCTCCAGATTCCTGCGCCGACGCCCGAGCCGGTCAAGCCGATGCCGGTCGTGACGAGGGACAGCAGCACAGTGATGGCGAGGAACGTCACCACTCCTGCGAAGATCGATCCCCAGGAGACGTTCGAGAGGTGGCCCCGCCTGTCGGTGCCGATCAGCGTGTCCTTCGTGGTGTGGTCGTCCGATGGGGCCGTGTACACGGGCGTGGCGTCGTTGCCGCCTGACATGTTCGTCGACATCTTCTCTTCCTTCCGTGAGGGCTGCGCCGAGCGGCACAGCAGCCTGAACAGCTTTCTGCACCGACGTTTCCCGCTCAGACGCGAAGCTTCAACCCCCTAGCCAAACGAGACCACGAGCGCATACCATGTCGCCCTGGCAGTTCGCTCCGAACCGCCGCGCAGCTGACTCCGAGGCGCCGCGGAGGTCACTCCGTGCAGACGTGCGCAGCCGCTCGACGTTCGTGCGTCGCTGCTTGGCCTCAAGCCGGCGGCGCCGCGAACCGCGAGCAGGATGCGGTGCCCGCGGTCAGGCGCCTAAGCCCTTCATCGATCGACACCGACGGCGACCACGCGAGCGCCCGGCGGGTCTCACGTTGGTCGAACCAGTGCGCTGTCGAGAGCTGCTCGGCCAGGAAGCGCGTCATAGGCGGCTCATCCGTGCCGGGACGGACAGCCCAGACCCGCTCGATCATCGACCCCGCCGCGCGAGCGAGACCGGCGGGCACGCTCCAGGCCGGAGGGCGAACGCCGGACGCGAGACAGATTCCCGCCAGCAACTCGCCGACCGGTCGTGGTTCACCGTTGGTGATCACGAACGGCCGCCCGTGTGCCTCGTCGGCGCGAGCGAGCGCCGCGCTGATTCCGGTCGCCGCGTTGTCGATGTAGGTGGAGTCGATCAGGGCCCGTCCGCCGTCGAGCAGCGGCAGCCGCCCGCGTCGAGCGCGATCCAGGATGCGGCCGACGAGTTGGGTGTCTCCCGGTCCCCAGACGAGGTGCGGTCGCACGGCGACCACCTTCAGNNTGGGCGACGGAGGGCGATGAGACCTGCACGAAGCGCGATGCGCCGACACGCTCCGCCGAGTCGAGAAGAATGCGCGTTCCCTCGACGTTGACCGCGCGGAATTCGGCCATCTCGCCGGCGAGCGACACCTTCGCGGCGAGATGGACAACGCCCTCCACGCCCTCCAGGGCACGGGCGACCGCATCCGAGTCGGTGACAGACCCCAGGATGTCGGTGGCGCCGCGGATGGCGGACGGTCGCCGCTGCAGCGTGCGCACCTCGTGCCCGGAAGCCACGAGTTCTGCGGCGACGGCTCGGCCGAGGTATCCGGACGCCCCGGTGACGGCGACGATCACGGGCGGCGGATCCGTCCGCCCGCGAGAGTGCGTTCGGCCCACTCCGAGAGGCGGGCGCGGTCGATCTTGGAGTTGTGCCGGATGTCGGTCGGCAGCTGCGGCACGGTCAGCACCGCGGCCAGAGGCAGAGCGGTGCGGCGGCGGATCTCGGCCGTCAGGTCGGGGGATGCCAGGCCCGGACGGGCGGCGGGCGGCACGGTCTCGACCACGGCGACGGCCTGACGCAGGCCGTCCGGGCCGACGCCCACCACGGCGGCACGGCGAACCCCGGCTGAGCGCTCGACCTCTTGCTCGGGGCCCACGGGAGCGACGGGGCCGGTCTGGGTCGCGAGAACATGGGGGAGGCGGCCCTCGATCCACAGGCGTCCCTCCGTGTCGAGGTGGCCGACGTCTCCGGTGCGATGCCAGCGCTCCGCCTGGGGAGAGACGGCGGCGGCACCGCGGTCTGTCAGCCAGAGGCGGAAATAGGACGACTTGAGGTGAGCCGCCGACACCACGACCTCACCGAGCACGCCCGGCTGAGCACTCGGGGCGCCGACGGCTCGCCCTTCGTCATCGAGCGCACTGATCAGCACCCGGTTCGCNNTCGAGCAACGCCGCACCCACCGGGGCGCCCGTCGACAGGAAAGTCCGCACCCGCCCGAGCGCGCCGCGGTCGTCGTCCGACAGAGCGTCTGCCGTTGCGACGACGTTCAGGATCGCGGCTGGGGACAGGAAGACGATACGCGCGTCGGACGCACGGACCGCGGCCGCGACCGCCCGCGCCGTGAGGGTGCGCGGCGCGGAGACATCCATGTCGGGCGTCGCGGAACGCGTGCCCAGTGCGGGGCCGAGAAGGGCGAACGGCGCGAAGCCGGTGACCAGGCCGGTTTCTGCGGTCACCCCGAAATGAGCAGCGAGAATGTCGCGCAGAGCGGCGAGTTGGCGGTGCGTATAGGCCACGCCCTTGGCCGGGCCGGTCGACCCGGAGGTGAAGAGGATCGCCGCCGGGTCGTCAGCGCCGGGCTCGACGGGCAGCACGGCCCCGGAACCGAGCTCGGCGACCGCCGACAGGTCGTAGGAAACCGCAAGCGCCTGCGCGGACACCGCCGGAAGCCGGGGCACGGAGATGCGCAGCCCGGGCCACCCCAAAGCCCGCGCCGCGGTCAGTCCCGGAAGGGCGCCGATCACGACATCCGGCCAAGCCCCGCGCACGGCGCGCGAGAGGCCGCGCACCCCCAGACCCGCATCCGCCACCACAACCACCGCTCCGATGCGAAGACAGGCGTAGACGACCGCGGTGAGGGTGGGACCCGGCGGGACGAGGACCGAAACGCGGTCGCCCCTGGTCACACCGATGCGGGTCAGCCCCGCAGCCAGGCTCCGCACCCGGGCGTCCAGCTGCCGCCACGTGACGTGACGTTTGCCCGCGCCGCGCCCGGCCATGTCGATTATCGCGACGTCCTCGTCGAGGCGCCTGTCGTCCAGGGCGGCCCAGAGGGGCACGAACGGTGGGTCGGCCGGAGCGGAGCGACCGGTGGCGCCGGATGCCCCGGGTGATGCGCCGGTTTCGCGTGAGACATCCACCGCTTCG
>DMUE01000114.1 GCA_003476465.1 Microbacterium sp.
TCGGAGCCGCTCGCCTCGTGGCTCGACAGAGGCGAAGCTGAGCTCGCGGCCGGATTTCTCGTCGAGACCGAACTGCGGCGGCTCGCGACGCGGTTCGCGCTGCCCCAGGCCGACGTGACGACACTGCTCGACGGGGTCTCGCTCTACGACACGCCGCCGAGCCTGTTCCGCGAGGCGGGGCTGCTGCCTGGGCGTTCCCTGCGCGCGCTCGGCGCCCTGCATCTGGCGGCGGCGATCCGGATCGACTGCGAAGCGATCCTCACGTACGACGACCGGCTCGCGGATGCCGCGGCGGGCGTCGGAATGAAGGTGCTCGCGCCGCGCCGATAGAGCGCTTCATTGGGGCCTGGGGTTCGCGAGCCGCCCTCTCGGCCACGAGGAGGGCTTTCACGCCGGGGAGGCGCGCGGGAGGAGGACGATCGCGCGAGAGGAGGGCTCCGGATCCTGGAGAGCCCTCGTGCGGCGCGATAGTCCTCGCGCCCGCCAGCGGCCTGGCCGCGTCGCGCGTCGCCCGCGGCCACGGACCCTTCACCGCTCGCTTCGCCTTCGGCTGCCACCGGCGCCAGGTTCGCTCGGGCATGTCGATCAGTCGGCAGAACCTCGCGGNNCGACCTCCGCCTCCAGCTGCTCCTCCCGTGTCGACATGGCCGGACTTGCCTGCCGCCAGCGCGGTCTTGCCCGCTTCGAGGAACTCGGCCTTCCACCGGCCGATCGACTGCTCGCTGATCTTCTCGCGACGCGCGGCCTCAGCGATCGAGACCTCGCCAGCGAGGACGCTGAGCACGGTCCTCGTCTTCTTCTCCATCGGAATCTGTGGTGGTCTTCCCATATCGGACTCTCCGTTCAGGACTCAACCAACAGCCCTGCCACAAATTCTGACGCGCGACAAGACATGGCCTCGGGGCGCCGTGGTATTAGCGTTGATCGTGTGGAGCGCTCTCTCGAGACGCAGGTGAGCGGGGCCGTCGATGCCTGGCTGCGCTGGGTGCCGCGCTGGGAACCCTCGACACATCGTGGTCGGATCGCCCCGTGCCGCCGATGCATCGGGTCGCCGGTCCTCTCCGCGGCGGGGCTCGGGGCCGATGTGCCCCATGCCGTTCAACACGGCCTGTCTACGCGCATCAAGGCGATAATCGATCAGGCGGTCGCCGTCTACACCTCGATGAACCTCCCCATGCTGCAGACCGAACTCGACCAGCAGGCGGCGCGCAATCGTGCCCGCAGCTATCGCCCCGCCGAGGGGCTCGAGCCGGAGTACGAAGGTCTCCCGCTCGACCCCGATCCGATCGCGGGCGCGCCGTTCCTCTTCACCATCTCGGGTCTCGCGCAGGAGGTCGACGCGGAGGTGCCGGATCTGCCGGCTCTGACGGATGAGGCGAAGGCCGCGCTCCGCCAGGAGGTGGGATTGGCCGACGACTACGCCAACCTCGTCGGGCGCGAGGTGTGCGCCATCCTGCTGCACCACCGCCTGCGGATCCAGGACGCGGTGAAGCGCCACGTCGAGCCCCAGGTCGACGCCCTGCTGGCGGAACTGTCGAAGTCGTTGGACGCCCCGTTCGACCCGTGACGTGCGCCCGGTGCGGCCTCCGCTCCCGGCTTGTGCACAACCGGTTCGCGCCGTGCGCGCTTTGTTAGCATGTGTGCAACCCTGGCGGCCGCAAGGGCGACGCTCATCGGTGCGGGGGCAGTGAGCGTCTCAGGTGGTCTATGCATCGGCCCTCCTCGCCGTCTGGGGGTGTTCGCGTGGCCAGAAGGCTGCCCGCTGCCCCCCCGATCCTGCCGGGGCTGACGTACGTGCGTCCGCTCGGTTCGGGCGGTTTCGCCGATGTGTTCCTCTACGAACAGGACATGCCGCGCCGTCACGTGGCGGTCAAGGTCCTGCCCAGCGACGTGCGCGACACCGATCTGCTGCGCATGTTCAATTCCGAAGCGGATGTCCTGGCCCGCCTCTCCGCGCATCCCTCGATCGTGACGGTGTACCAGGCCGGGGTCTCGGCCGAGGGACGCCCGTACATCGTCATGGAGTACTGTCCCGGTTCGCTCTCCCAGCGCTACCGGGTGGAGCGCATCCCGGTCTCGGAGGCGCTCGCCATCGGCGTGAAGATGGCGAGCGCGCTCGAATCGGCCCATCGCGCCGGCCTCGTGCACCGCGACATAAAACCCAGCAACATCCTCGTCACGAGCTTCGGGGCGCCCGTCCTGGCCGACTTCGGCATCTCTTCGTCNNNNTTGCAGGAGGTCCTCGCGACCGCGATGGCCCGCGACCCCGGACGACGCTATGCCGAGGCGCTGCAGTTCGGTGAAGCGCTGCGCAGCGTCCAGGCCGAGCTCGGCCAGCCGCAGACCCCACTCGAGGTGGCGGTGCAGGAGTGGGCGGCGCCGCCGGCGTCCGTCGACTTCGCCGATGCGGGCCTGCGCGGTCCGGCGCGCCCCTGGGTGCCGCAGGAGACGACGCGCAAGGCCCCGTCGCGCCGTGGTGTCGCCGCGTTCGCGCGCGACGAAGACAGGGAGATCTCCGGCACCGCCCAGCCGTCGCGGCCGTGGCCGTGGGTCGTCGGTTCCGTCGTGGTCGTGGTCGTCGCCGTGCTCGCCGGGGCCGTGGGCGCACTTCTCGGGTCGGGAGGCTTCTGATGCCTCGGCGCCGGAGCGCTTTCGCGGGCATCGCGGCCATCGCCGCGCTCGGCGTGGTCGTCGGCATCGGCGTCGTGTGGCCGGGCCTGGACGCCCGGGAGACCCCGCCGATCGACCCGGCCGTGTGGGCACTGCAGACCGGCGAAGGGAGCCGGTACGCGCGGGTGAACACCGCGGTGGGCGAACTCGACACCGTCCGCGCCGTCCGCGATCCCACCGCTGTCGCNNCCGATCTCGACGACGAGGCGCTGCGCGAATCGACCTCGACGCCGGAGGGAACGACGCATGTCTCGGTCGCCGGGGAGTTCGTGGGGTATCTCACCGACAGCGGGGCGGTGTGGGTGGGCCGGCTCTCCGATGCCGCCCCGGTCCAGGTCGACCCGGACGAGGGCGTCGAGGACGGCCCGCAGTACGCCGCCGACGCGATCGCGGTCGATGACGCGGGCCTGCTCTACAGCTTCTCCGCCGCGGACGGCGCCGTCCTGCGCTACGACATCGGAACCCGCACGGTGCGCGGTGTCGACGCCGCCGAGATCGACGCGAGCGCTCCGGCCATCACCGCGGCATCCGGGGTCTGGTTCGTCGTCGACCTGGACACGGGTCTCGCCTGGCGCCGTGACGGTACGGAGCCGCTCGAGACCGGCACCGTGACCGGGCGCGTCCTGAGCCGCCCGTCCACCTCGGCCGACGCGGTGTATGTGGCCGACGAGACGCGGCTGGTGCGCCTGGATGCGGGCAGCGGCCAGGCGCTTCGTGAAGTGGGGACGGGGCAGGTCGCCTTGGGCACACCGGCCCGCCCCGTCACGGTGGACGGCACGACGTACGCGGTGTGGCTCGCGCCCTCCGGAGGGGGCGTGCTCTGGAACTCCGCGGTGGGCCAGTCGGTGCTCGACTACGCGGGGGCGGAACTGGGCGACCAGCGGCGCCCGACGTTCCTTCTCGGCGACGGCACGGCCGCCGTGAACGAGACCCGTTCGGGCTGGGTGTGGACCCTGCCCGACGGGGACCTGGTGCCGACCAGCCAGGACTGGTCGCTGGGTGAGCGTGTCGATTCGAGCACACAGGATGCCCAGGAGCAGGCGAGCGTCGTGCTCGATCCGAAGCCCCCCGTCGCCGAGCCGGATGCGTTC
>DMUE01000170.1 GCA_003476465.1 Microbacterium sp.
GCGCTGACGATCCAGCCCACTGTCGTGCTTGATCTCGACCTCGACGAGCCGCTGATGCAGCAAGAGATTTTCGGCCCCATATTGCCGATCGTCACGGTTCAATCCCTCGACGAAGCGATCGATTTCGTGAATGCCCGGCCCAAGCCGCTCGCCGCGTACCTGTTCACCAAGAGCAAGAGCGTGCGCGAACGGGTCATCAAGCAGGTCACGGCCGGGGGAATGGTGGTCAACCACCTGCTCTTCCACTTCTCCACCAACAAGCTGCCATTCGGCGGTGTCGGCCCGTCTGGGATGGGTGCCTATCACGGCAGGTTCGGCTTCGAGGAGTTCAGCCACCGCAAGTCGGTGCTGACCAAGCCGACCCGACCCGACATCACTGCCATGATCTACCCGCCCTATACCGAGAAGGCGTCGAAGCTGGCACGCAAGCTCTTCTGAGCGCATCGGTGCTCTCCGCCTACCGTGGCGCAAGCCCGCTCAGCGGGGGCGGCGTCGTCCGGACTTGGCTGTGCGGGTGATGGCGGGCAGCAGCGCGATCGCCGACCGTCCGCGCAGGGCGCCCCACCACACTCCGGCGCCGTAGGCGGCGTCGTCCAGACGCCGGGCGACGGCGAACCGCAACGGGTCCAGCCTCGGCCGCACCCGGGCGTACTCCCATACGGTGTCTGCGACTGCGGCGACGAAAACGGCGCGGCGAGTGCGTCGTGAGAACAGAGATGTGAGCGCGGTGAGCGGCCACCAGTGTCGCAGCAGGAGGGCGAATCCTTGCGCGGTCGCCGCGATGAGCCCGTCGCGAGTGAGCTGTGCGGCCACGATCGACGGCCGAGGCACATGACCCAGGCGCCCCGTGATGCGTCTCATCACGACGGCGCTGATCCCGGCCGCGACCGGGATCGACCAGCGCCGCTGCGCGAAGAGGACGACGAGCACGCCGGCGGCCCATGGCGGCAGCACGACCGGGGCGACGTCGCGCTGATGCCGCTCGGCGAGCGGCTGAGCTCCGGTACCGTAGAAGAACTTGCGGCCGAGCCATGTCCGGAGTGTGCTTCTGTGCTCGTGGCGCATCGTGGCGGCGGGTTCGAACCGCACACGGTGGCCCGCCGCGACGAGACGCCAGACCATGTCGACGTCCTCGCCGGCGTCCATCGCCTGGTCGTAGCCGGTGCCGATGGCCGCCACCCGACAGATCTGGCAGGTGCCCGAGACCCATGTCAACGGTGAGCGGGGACGGACCGCCGCAGCGTCTCGACCGAGGTCAAGAGAGGACCGGGCGTTCTCATACCGGGTGATCCAATTCACCTCGGGCGACTCGAGCCCGAGGATGCGTGGCGCCACCATCCCCACGGCGGGGTCGGCGAAGTGCCGCAGCAGTGTCTCGATCGAGCCGGATTCGACCACGACGTCTGAGTCGATGAACGCGACGTACGGGCTCGTGACGATCGCCAGCCCGGCGTTGCGCGCGCCGGCAGCGCCGACGTTCCGGGTGAGCGGAACCAGCGTCGCTGCGTGCCCGGTGACCACGGCGGCCACGGCCGCCGGGTCGAGCGATGCGTCGTCGACGACCACGACGCGCAGTCCCTCCGGCAAACTGGCAAGGAGTCGGTCTAGTTGCCGCGCCCGATCGCGCACCGGGACCACCACGGTGACCTCGGACAGCGGCACCTCGGGGAGTGCCGACACGACCGGGTCGGCCATGCCGGCCGACAGCAGATGGTCGGCGAGCGCGCGGCTCGCGCTGTCCCCCACCGTCACAGCGCCCGCCTCGATGAGCGTGACAGCGGCCGGTTGGAGCCGCGCCACGCGGGTCGGAGAACCGCCGACGAGGATGCCGTCATCGCCGAGGACACGTGTGCGGCGATTGAGCCGGACGACGAACCCGTCGGGGAGGCCCACAGGATCCCGTCGCCGGTCGGTGCGCGTCTCAGCCACGCAGGCTCCCGTTCTCGGTGACGTGCCCGCTTTGTAGGCGCCGTACCGCCGCCCTGCAGATGGCATCGAACAGCTCCTTCCCCTCGCCGGGGCTGGCGCCGGTCGGGTCGCCCATCACGCCGCTCGCGGAGACAGCACGGACGCCGTCAGATCGCAGGCGGGGCAGCAGCATGGACAGTGGCGCGGTCTCACCCGGGGCGATTCGGTCGCGACGAACGTCGCGTGGTCGCAGATGCGCGATGAGCGAGGTTTCTGCGCGTCCCGCGTGGGCATCGCGGGGCAGTCCAGCCGATGACGCGTCGTGGGGATCCGGAGAGCACGCCAGCCACGCAGCATCCCTCCCCTCGTCTCGAAGCTGCCGTACGGCCTCGGCAAGGGCGTCGAGGTTGCCGCCGTGCCCGTTGACGAAGACCAGGCGTCCCGCCCACTGGCAGGCTGATCGTCCGAACTCCAGCAGAAGAAGGGCGAGCGCTTCACGGCCGATGGAAATGGTTCCCGGAAAGCTCTGGTGTTCTCCGCTGGACCCATAGGCGATGGCCGGTGCCACGACGGCGTCGACTCCGTCGTGGTGCAACTCCCGAGCCATCCGCTCGGCGACCGCTGTGGCAACGAGTGTGTCGGTGTCCAGTGGCAGGTGAGG
>DMUE01000183.1 GCA_003476465.1 Microbacterium sp.
GAGATCCCCGGTGAGAACTACCTCCGTGCCGGTCCCGAAACCGTCCTGTGGGGCCGCCTGCCCTGTGCACGGGATGCCGCGGTGCTGAGCATCCAGCCCGGGCGGACCGTGACGATCGACACCGTGAGCCACGAGGGAATCCTCGAAGATCAGGGCAAGGATCCGCTGGCCTACTTCACGGGCAAGGGCGTACCCGAGGCATCCGTTCTCGACGACGCGATCGAGATCGCTCGCGAGATGTCCCGCGACGTCATGGCCGACGGTCCGCACGTCGTGACGGGGCCGATCGCCGTCGAGGGGGCCGTGCCCGGTGATCTGCTGAAGATCACGGTCGTGCGTCTGCAGCCGCGCGTCCCCTACGGGGTCATCTCGAACCGGCACGGCAAGGGGGCGCTCCCCGGCGAGCTGCCCCGCGGCGAGCACAATGTGAGCGTCTTCACCCCCGTCGAGGAGCGCGACGGACGGATGGTCGGAGTGCTGCCCGTCGTCGAAGCGGGCCCGGGCCTCATCGAGTTTCCGCTCGCGCCGTTCCTCGGCACGATGGGGGTCGCCGTCGCGGCGGATCAGCGCCCGCACTCGGTCCCCCCAGGCGAGCACGGCGGAAACATCGACATCAACCTGCTCGTCGAGGGCACCGTGCTCTATCTGCCGGTTCAGGTGCCGGGCGCACTGGCATACGTCGGCGATCCGCACTTCGCACAGGGCGACGGAGAGGTTGCGCTCACGGCGCTCGAGGCGTCGTTGCGTGCGACCCTGCGCTTCGACGTCGTGCCGCGGGAGGAGGCGCTCGCGGAGTTCGGCGAGTTCACGGGGCCCTTGGTCCGGACGTCGGAGTATCTGGTGCCGACGGGCCTGGACCCCGACCTCGGCGAGGCCATGCGTCGCTGTGTACGCTCCGCGATTGCGCTCATCCGGGCTCGGTGGGGCCTGGACGAACACCTCGCGTACGCCTACCTCAGCGCCGCGACGGACTTCGACATCTCGCAGGTCGTCGACATCGTCTGCGGGGTGCACGCCCGCATCCGCGAGGCCGACTTCGCGGCGGTCCAGCGCCCCACGCATCCGTCCCCTGATTCGCCGGAGACAGGAGAATCAGTGGTACCAGGACGAACCTCGCCGTATTCTCCTGTCGCGGGCGGGTCTGATGTTCTCGACGAGGGGCAGACAGGGTGACCGCTGCCGCGGGCGCGGGCGAAGGAACCGGCGCCGGGCGGGCGGGTAGCAGCGCCGGTCCGGCCGGGCGGGCGGGGGGCCCTCGCGCCGCGCTTCCCGCCGGACTGCGCGACGCTTTCGAGGCGTACGAGCGCGCGATCGTCAGGAACGATCTCGATGCCCTCGACGCGGCCTTCGCGCCGGGCGACGCGACGATGCGCGGCGACGCCGCCGGGCTGCTCGTCGGGCACGACACGATCAGCGCGTTCCGCGGCGTCCGTGGGGGAGTGGCCGACCGCACGATCGAGCGGATCGAATACCGTGCGCTCGCTGCGGATGTCGCGCTGCTCGTGTCAGTCTCNNGCAGCTGCGGTCTCGGATCTGCTGCGGGCCGGGGCGACGCTGCGCGGAATCGCTCGCACCGATGAATTCGCCTACAGCGTCGCCGGCGACAACGCTCATTACGGAACGCCGCCGAACGGCGCGCTTCCCGGGGCACTGCCCGGCGGCTCGTCGAGCGGGCCGGCGTCGGCCGTGGCCACCGGGCAGGCGCAGATCGGCCTCGCGACCGACACGGCGGGATCCATCCGGGTGCCCGCGTCGTACCAGGGCCTGTGGGGTCTGCGCACGACCCACGGACTCGTGCCGCGCCAGGGGCTCCTGCCGCTTGCGCAGACGTTCGACACGATCGGATGGCTCACCCGCGACGGCGAGACGATGCAGAAGGTCGTCGACTGGTGCCTGAGCTACGACGGGTCGGAATCGACCGAGAGCGTCTTCGGCGAGTCGGGCAGCGACCTGCCGTGGAGTTTCGCGGTGCCGGCGGAGATGCTCGCGTCGGTCGAGCCCGAGACGCGGGAGGCGTTCGAGGCGCTGCTCGGCGCTCTCGGTGAGGGTGCCGAGGGGCCCGCGGTGGCCGAGACATCCGTCGGCGATCTCGACGAGTACCTCGCGGCGTTCCGTGCTGTTCAGGGAGCGGAGGCGTGGCGCAACAACGGGGCGTGGTTGCGCGAGCACCCTGGCGCGGTTGCGCCGGTCGTGGCCGAGCGGTTCCGTGTCGCATCAGAGGTGACGGCCGAGGCCGAGTTCGCGGGCCGCGCGACCGTCGAGGCCTTGCGCGCTCGACTGCACGACGCGACGAGCGACACGGTGCTGATCATGCCGACCGTGCCCGGCCCTGCCCCGATGCGCACCCACCGCGGTGAACGGGTGGAGGCCGTCCGAGCAGCGACGCTCCGTATGACCACGCCGGCCGCGATAGGGGGTATGCCCGCGATCTCGGTCCCGCTGCTGACCGTGCGGTCGGGCCTCGGCCCCGCCCCGGTCGGCGTGTCGCTCGTTTCGCGTCCCGGCACCGACATCGCCCTCGTGCGTCTCGCACGCCGCCTCGCCCGGACGGCGGGGCAGCCATGACCCGGCCGCCCGGAGCCCCCACCGACGGACGGGGTGCGCCGTGAACGCTTTGCCCATCGATCCGCCCGCGCGTTTGCTCATGGGACCGGGACCCATCAGCGCATACCCCAGTGTGCTCGCCGCCATGTCGGCGCGGCTCGTCGGGCAGTACGACCCGTTCATGACGAGCACGATGACCGAAACCCAGGACTTGTACCGCCGGGTGTGGGCGACGGCAAACGACGCGACGCTGCTGATCGACGGCACATCGCGGGCCGGTATCGAGGCCGCGATGGTGTCGCTCATCCGCCCGGGCGACCGGGTGCTCGTGCCGGTGTTCGGGCGCTTCGGGCATCTGCTCGCCGAAATCGCGGAGCGCGCGCTGGCTGAGGTGCACACGATCGAGGTGCCGTGGGGGCAGGTCTTCACGCCCGGCGCGATCGAAGAGGCGATCCTGCGGATCAAGCCGCACCTGCTCGGGCTCGTGCACGGCGACACCTCGACCACGATGTTGCAGCCCCTCGACGAGATCGGCGCGATCTGCGCCAAGCACGGCGTGCTGTTCTACTCCGACGCAACGGCCTCGCTCGGGGGCAACCCCTTCGAAGCGGATGCCTGGGGCCTCGATGCCGCGACCGCCGGACTGCAGAAGTGCCTCGGTGGGCCTTCCGGCTCCGCACCGATCACGCTGTCGGAGCGCGCGGTCGAGATCATCCGCTCGCGCAAGAAGATCGAGGCCGGCATCCGTGAGCCCGGCGACGAGGATGCTCCCGACTTCGTGCGGTCGAACTACTTCGACCTGGGGATGATCCTCGACTACTGGGGTCCTCGGCGCCTGAACCACCACACCGAAGCCACGTCGATGCTCTACGGTGCCCGCGAGTGCGCGCGGATGCTGCTCGGTGAGGGCCGCGACGCGGTCATCGCGCGCCACGAAGTGCACGGTGCCGCGATGCTCGCGGGGGTCCGGGGTCTCGGCCTCGTCGTCTTCGGCGACG
>DMUE01000046.1 GCA_003476465.1 Microbacterium sp.
GCGATGCGCTCGCCGCACATCCCGCACACGCCGGTGGACGGCACCTCGATGAAGCAGGACGGGCAGACCGGGGCGACGCGCTCTGGTACGGCGGGGCGGCGGGAGGCCGTGCGGGGCGCCGCGGCGCGCGCAGTTCGAGCAGCCGGCAGCCGACGGCGCGAATCCCCTCCGGATCCGACAGGCGCGGGAGGCGGGGGCAGGTGCGCCGCACAGTGGAAACGGACGACCCCGGCATGACTCTGGGGGTTGCGGCGCCGGACAGCCCACAACTCGGTGCGATCGTGGAGAGCGGAGTCGACACCGCACCCGGAGCATCGCGTCGGATCACCCGGCACGACGTCTGCCACCAGCACGGGGACGTCGAAGGGCAATTGTTCGCGCCAGTCGGTCGAGCCGGTGATCTTCACCCCTCCACGGTACGCGCCCGGCGGGATCGGCGGTGACCGGAGCTGATGGGCACCGCCGGACGCGAGACGTCCGTCACGGATCGGCACTGCTGGGCTCCCGCCTCGGGCGGGGTGGATGTCCGCTTCTCCACCCTGGGTGGACTCCAGGCCAGGCAGACTGGGCGCACCAGTACGCCGACGGAATGAGCAAGGAGCCCCTTTGTGAGTGAGCGCATCGAAGCCCGGATGGACCAGGCCTGCCTGATCGTCCACGGACCCGACCAGCCCGGCATCGTCTCAGCCGTGTCGGCTCTGATCACCCGCAACAAGGGCAACATCATCTCGTTGGATCAGTACTCCGACGATGCCAACGGCGGCGCCTTCTTCCAGCGGGTCGTCTTCCACCTCCCGAATCTGACGGCGACGTTCGGCGAGATCCAGGCGGATCTGACGGAGACGATCGCACCGCTGGGACTGGAATGGCAACTCACCGACCGTTCGGTCCCCAAGCGGATGGCGATCCTCGCCTCGAGGTCCGACCACTGCCTGCTGGAGTTGCTGTGGCGTCACCGCCGCGGCGAGCTGAACGTCACGATCCCGATGGTGATCTCCAACCACACCAACACGGCGGAGGACGTTCGGTCCTTCGGCATCCCGTTCTTCCACGTTCCCTCTCAGGGGCCGGACAAGTCCGAAGCCGAAGCCGAGATCGTCCGCCTCCTGGCCGGGAACGTCGACTTCGTCGTGCTGGCGCGGTACATGCAGATCCTCTCGGACGACTTCATCAACGCGGTCGGCGTCCCGGTGATCAACATCCACCATTCGTTCCTGCCCGCCTTCGTCGGCGCTGGTCCCTACAAGAAGGCCAAGGAACGCGGGGTCAAGCTCATCGGAGCGACGAGCCATTACGTCACGAAGGACCTCGACGAGGGGCCGATAATCGAGCAGGACGTCGCCCGCGTCACGCACGCGCACACGGCCGCGGAACTGCAGGCCCGCGGCGCGTACGTCGAGCGTGCGGTGCTCTCGCGCGCCGTCGAATGGCACGCCGACGACCGCGTCATCCGGCACGGCAACCACACCGTCGTCTTCTAGAGACGAGATCGAGTGGGCGCGCCGGGGCCTCGACCCGGTCGGCTCCCTCGAGCGCCGACCTGCCGCCCCCGCCGAATCACCCCGCGTCAGTAGACGTACTCCATGAGGTCCACCCCGAGCGTGCGGAATGCGTCGTGGGCGCGCAGTCGGTGAGCGATCGAGAGGTCGTCGAAGCAGACCACGAGGGCGTAGGCCACACCGGCGCGCGGGCCGGCGAGCGCACCCGCCTCGGCGCGGATCCCGGCGTCGCGGCCGGTCTTGTTCACGAAGAGCAGGCCGTGATCGTCGTCATGCGCGAACGGATCGAGTCCGGTCGCGGAGGCCACCAGGCTCAGGTCCTCGTTCAGGCTCAGCCACTGCGACACCTGTGCGCTCACGGCTGCGTTGACCAGGGTGGCGTTGACCATCGCCGCGAAGAGGCCGGCGAGCTCACGCGCCGAACCGAGGGCGAAATGCGGCGCGTGATCGGGACCCCGCTGGTCGCGCAGGCGGTCGAGCACCGCGACTCGCTTGAGTCCCACCGCGTTGATGCGGGCGTGGATGCTCTCGATGCCGACCCGGTCGAGCAGCAGATTGACGGCGAGCGAATCCCCCGTCGCCGCCGCGAGGACCGCGAGATCGCAGAGCGGCAGCGCCGGCGCCCGGAGATGCCGCCAGACCCCCGGGCCCTCGACCTGCTCGATGCGGGCCCGCTCGATGATCTCGAGGGGGTCGAGGGACCCGTCGTCGAAGCGCGCGGCGACCTCGACCAGAAGGGGCAGGATGCCGAGCCCACCGATGGGGTTCGTCAGGTAGTCGTCACCGGAGAGCACGACCTTGTCGTCGTCCAGGTCGGAGACGTACACCGAAACCCGCGCACCCGATGCGGCGAGGGCGTCGAGGGCGCTGAGCGTCGAGCCGAACGAACGACGCCCGGCCGCCGCACGCCGCGACGTCCGGTGCCCGCCACGACGCAATCCAGGGCGGGATGAGGCGTCCGGCCCTGGATCAGGGGGCGTACCCACGAGCGGGTGTCCTTCCGATTCGGGGCGTTGGNNGAACGCTTCGTAGAACGCGTCGATGTTCCGCACGATCTGGTTGCAGCGGAACTCGTTGGGCGAGTGCGGGTCGATCGTCAACAGCCGGATGGTTTCGGCCTCACGGCCCTTCTGCTGCCAGACCTGCGCCCAGGACAACAGCAGGCGCTCCGTGCCCGTGAAGCCGTCGATCAGCGGTGACTCTTCGCCGCCGAGCGACAACTCGTACGCCTTCAGGGCGATACCGAGGCCACCCAGGTCACCGATGTTCTCCCCGATCGTCAGCGCTCCGTTCACGTGATGATCGGGCAGTCCTGCGGGCGAGAGCGTGTCGTACTGCGAGATGAGGCTCGAGGTGCGCTGCTCGAAAGCAGCACGGTCGGCATCCGTCCACCAGTCGTGCAGACGACCGTCGCCGTCGAAGCGGCTGCCCTGGTCGTCGAAACCATGACCGATCTCGTGACCGATGACGGCTCCGATCCCGCCGTAGTTGGCGGCGGCGTCGCGCCCCGCGTCGAAGAACGGGTACTGCAGGATCGCCGCCGGGAACACGATCTCGTTCATGAGCGGGTTGTAGTACGCATTGACCGTCTGCGGGGTCATGTGCCACTCGTCGCGATCGATGGGTCCGCCGACCTTCGCCAGCTGGCGGTCGTGCTCGGCGACGTGTGCGCGGCGGACGTTTCCGACCAGATCGGATGCGTCGATCTCGAGGGCGTCGTAGTCGCGCCAGCGAACCGGGTAGCCGATCTTCGGGGTGAACTTGTCGAGCTTCTCCAGCGCACGCCCGCGCGTCTCGGGGCTCATCCACTCCAGACCCGTGATGCTCTGGCGGTAGGCCTCGATGAGGTTCGCGACGAGCTCGTCCATCGCTTCTTTCGCCGCGGGCGGAAAGTGTCGTTCGACGTACACCTTGCCGATCGCCTCGCCGAGGGCGGCCTGCGCCAGGCTCACCCCGCGTTTCCACCGCTCGCGATTGGTCGGAACGCCTGTCAGCTGTGTTCCGAAGAAGGCGAAGTTCTCGGCCACGAAATCGTCGGACAGGAACGCGGCGGCGGCGTGGACGACCTTGAAGCGCAGCCAGGCCCGCCAGTCGTCGAGACGTTCGGCAGTGAGCACCGGCCCGAGACCGGCGATGAAGCTCGGCTGCGAGACGACCACTTCGGCGAAGGCCTCTTCGTGCCCGGGCGCGACGGCCGCGAGCCAGGGGGCGAGATCCACGCCCACCAGGGCGGAGAAGTCTTCCCACGTCATCAGGTTGTAGGTCGCGACCGCATCCCGGCTCTTGACGTTGTCCCAGTGGTACGTCGCGAGCTCGGTCTCCAGAGCGAAGATCCGGTCGGCCGTACCCGGAGCGTCTTCCGTCCCGGTGAGCTCCAGCATCCGCTCGACATGCGAGCGGTAGGCGGTGCGCAGAGCATCGAAATTCGGCAGCCGGTAGTAGCTTTCGTCCGGCAGGGTGAGTCCGCCCTGCACGAAGAAGGGGACGTAACGGTCGGGCGTGCCCGGGTCGGGCTCGACGTACAGCCCGAACAGACCCCCGACGCCCTCGCGCTCCAGTTCGCCGAGGACCGTGAGCAGCTGCGGCAGGTCATCGATGGCGTCGACCCGGTCGAGCTGATCGACGATGGGCTTCGTGCCGAGTTCGGCGATGTGTTCGGTGTCCATGAAACTCGTGAAGAGGTCGCCGATCTTGCGCGACTCCGTGCCCGGCTCGGCGAGCTGCGACTGCTCCACGATCTCGCGGACGTGAGCCTCCGCCTGTTCGGCGAGCAGGTGGAAGGACCCCCAGCGTGCCTTGTCGTCCGGAATCTCGGTTCTCTCCAGCCATTCACCGTTGACGTGGCGGAAAAGGTCGTCTTGGGGTCGGATCTCGGAGCTCAGTTCGTCGAGCGCGAGACCGGAGCGAAGCGCGTCGGCCATACCCTCCAGAATAGGCCGCGTTCGCCACCGTAGCCGCCGCTCCGACAGCATCCGGTCGCGGGGGCACACCCGCTCGTAGGCTCGGAGGGTGACAGAGCGCTCCCCCCGCCTCCTCGTCGCCGGGCCGGCTGGCGGCCTGAATCGCGACATCCTGCGGCTCGCTGTGCCCGCGCTGGGCGCGCTCGTGGCGGAGCCTGCGTTCCTCATCGTGGACGCCGCGCTGGTCGGACACCTCGGAGTCATTCCCCTCGCGGGGCTCGGCATCGCCTCGGCCGTGCTGCAGACGATCGTCGGGCTGATGATCTTCCTGGCGTACGCCACGACGCCGGCCGTCGCGCGCCGCTTCGGTGCCGGTGACCCCTCGCGCGCAGTGTCGGCGGGCATCGACGGAATGTGGCTCGCCCTCGGGGCGGGCGCCGTGCTGGCCCTCGGCGGGTGGCTC
>DMUE01000203.1:0-1743 GCA_003476465.1 Microbacterium sp.
TCCGCCCACCGGTGGCTGCGATCGGCGGACGAGGAGGCGGATGCTCGGGCCGAGACATCCGCGAAAGCCGCCAGTGCATCGGCGCGGTCGAGGGCGGCCACATAACCGTACACCGGCCCCGCCACCGTGTGCGGGCGCAACGACGCAACGCTCAACGCGCGGTCGATCGGACCCTGATGGAGCCCGAGGCTCTGCATGCGTGCGAACGGGAAGATCGCGAGGGATCGCCAGATCTGGCCGCGGCGGAGCAGCAGAGCATCGGACGACACGAGGAATCCATTCCGCCGCCAGGACAGCGGGCGGACGAACCACGCACGCCGGGGAGTCTGCGAGAACGGATCGTTGGGACGCGGCCCGAGGATTCCGTGTTCGAACAGAACAGACCATTCGTCGTCGGCCGCACCCGGCAACACGAGCCGCAGGACGCGTTCGACGTCCGCTCGTGTTCCGACAGGCAGAACGGTTGCGAACTGATCCGTCGCGGTGTCGCCGGCGCTCCGACCGGTGAGGCGATTGATCTTGATCAGCCACCAGCCGAATGCGCGCCAGAAGATCGGTTGCCGCACCTCGATCGCGTGGACGCGACCGGGCGGGATGATCTCGGTGACCGTGGTGAACAGTCCGAAAGTGACCCGCAGTCCGTGCGACGTGGGCGCTATCGAATAGCGCAGCGACCGCACGATCTGTGACAGCCAATAGGCGGCGAAACCCAGGATCGCGGGCACGAGGCCGAGCAGCACCCAGGGCGAACCCCAGATCGATCCGGCGACCGCCGCACCAGTCATCGCCAAGAGCATAAGCGTGCTGCCGCCGAGCACCTGCGACGCGATGAGACGGGTCGTCGGGATGTGGACGACGCTCTCCGGCTCGTTCGCCGGGTCTTCGGCGCCCGCGATCAGTCCGGTGATAGCCGCGCTCACGGCGCCGGAGACGCCGCGCATCCGGCCCTCAGTCGTCCCGACTCCGGCCTTCGCGGCGACCTCTGCGAGCTGACGCCCCGACGCGAGACGAAGGATGTCGGTACGAACGCGTTCCGCATTCGTCGTCGACAGGTAGTCGAGCTTGACGTTCGCGTCGGCGCCGGCGCCGACGACCTCGAGCTTGGCGAGCCCCACCAGCCGCGCGATGAGCGGGCGGGTGAGGTTGACGCCCTGCACCCGGTCGAGCGGGGCCCGGCGCTGCGAACGGAAGAGGATGCCCTGCTTGACCTCGACGTCGTCTTGCGTGATGCGGAACGTGTGGAAGCGCCACGACAGGTAGAAGCCGCCGACGACGAGCGCGAGCAGCCCCAATACGATCAGCGTCGCCGTGAGCAGCAGGTTGTGATCGAGTACCCAATCGACAGGGTCGCCGGGATTCCAGTCGCCGCCCCGCAGGTCGGGCACGAGCCAGGGCAGGAAGATCGCCACGAGCCGGTCGCGCAGGTTCGCGATCACGATGCCGATCACGACGACGAGGAAGATCCCGCCGCGGAACAGCGGCGAGAGCGGATGAAGCCGGTGCCACTCCCCGTCACTCAGATCACTCCGCGTCTCGTTCACCCCGACCTGGGGCGAGAACAGCAAAGAGGCCTGCGGGGGCTGGGCCTGCTCGCTCACAGTCCCGTCCGTCGCGATTCGGCCACCTCGACGAGCAGGTCGCGCAGGTGTTCGGCCGTCGCCTGCTCAAGCCCCGGAATCGTGACCCCCGTTGCGGCGGCGGCCGTGACGAACTTCAGTTGTGCGATGCCGAACCCGCGGTCCA
>DMUE01000203.1:1765-3158 GCA_003476465.1 Microbacterium sp.
GATTATGGCCGCCGTCCAGATGAGGATCACGAGCAGGATGCCGCCGGGGATGTAGGCCCATGTCTGATGCAGCATGAGCGTCAGGAAGAGCATGACGACCGCGACGATCACGATCATGGTGCCGCTCGAGATCAGCTGCACCCACACGTACTTGGGCGAGATCTGGTGCCACCGGCCACCGTCGAGCTCGAGCCGGGACGGCGACCGCGATTCGGCGAGCGCGGAGAACGTGTCTTGGTCGAGGCGTCCTTGCTCGCCGGATGTGTCAGCGACGTCACCAGGAGTGGTTGTCGCCTCCGGCGGCTGGCTCAGCGGGTTCGTCATCGTCGTCCTTCCGGATGATGCACATGTTCTCGGCGACGAGTGCCGCGGCGACCAGGACCGCGCCCGCGGCAGCAGTCGCGACGACCGCCGTTGTCGAGCCTAACGGGGGCGGCACGGGCCGCGACAGCAGATATCCGGCCAAACCGGCACCGGCACCACCGACGGCCGCACCGACGATGCTCGACGCCTTGGCGAGGATCACGATGCGCAGGGCCCGGAACGGATTGACGAGAGGAGCGGAAGGCTGGGAGTTGCCCTCGGTGAGGGCGCGGTCCGTTCCGCGGGGCCCGCGAATAGCCCGACGGATGGGCAGGGCGAGAACGACGACGAGCGCCCCGAGCAGCGCCAACATGATCGGCAGCGAGACCGACGGCGTGAACGTCGGGCGGCCCGAGATCGTCAAGAGGTGATCGAACAGGAACCCGGCGAGCGCGCCCAGCACGGCGGCCGTTGCGAGAACGAGGGGGTTGGTGCGCTTCATGCGCGGCCTCCCCCGGAGGCATCCGCATCACCGGGCGCAGCCTGCGCGCGAAGACGTTCCGCCAACGCACGGACGGGACCGTGCCCGACCAGAACGGCATCCGGATCGGCCTCCAGCCACGGTTCGAGCACGAAGTCACGCTCGGCTGCACGCGGGTGCGGGAGGATCAGGCTCGGCTCGTCCGAGCGGACGTCTCCGTACGCGATCAGGTCGAGGTCGAGGGTGCGGTCCCCCCAGCGCTCGCGGCGCACTCGTCCGTGGTCGGCCTCGACGCGATGCAGAAAGGTCAGCAGAACGCTCGGCGCGAGCCGCGTCGTGACCAGCGCCACGGCATTGAGGTAGGTGGGGGCGGACGCATCCGGTCCGTCCGGCCGGAGCGCCGTGGTCTCGCGGGCCGGAGAAACCCGCACGTGATCGATCAGGGGAAGCCGAGCGATATCGCGCACAGCATCCTCGAGGATCTGTGCCCGGTCGCCGAGGTTGCTGCCGAGCGCCACGACCGCGACGACCTGATCGCCGGCGGGGCGCGGTTCTCGTGGCGGCAGCGGCTCGGCGAGGCGGCGGCTCATGCGTCGCTCCTCGGGGCGT
>DMUE01000017.1:0-1857 GCA_003476465.1 Microbacterium sp.
CCCCTCTGACACGCGGTCGTCACGGCGAGGAGCAGGGACTCATCGGGAACGAAGTACGGGCTGACGATGGTGACCTTCCGCTCGGCGGCGTAGAGCAGCCCGAGGAAGAGTCGCAGGTTGTTCTCGGATTCGAAGCCGGGGCCAGAGGGCACGACCTGCGCGTCGAGGTCACCCGGACCGGTGTCGATGTTCTCGACGTCGAACTCGGCCGAGAGCTCTTCATCGGTCTCGCTGTACCAGTCGGACAGGAAGACGGAGTTGACGCTCGCCACGACCGGCCCCTGCAGGCGCACCATCAAGTCCACCCAGTGCAGACCCCGCCGGATGTTCTTGGGCAGGTTGTAGGTCGAGTCGGTCACGTTCTGCGACCCCATGAAGGCGACGTCCCCGTCGACGACGAGGAGCTTGCGGTGGTTGCGCAAGTCGGGGCGCTGGTACTTCCCCTTGAGTGGCTGCACCGGAAGCATCAAGTGCCACTGAGCACCCATCGTATCGAGTCGCTTCAGGGTCGCCTTGTAGTTCGGTTTGCCCCGGTTCGCCCAGTGGTCGAGCAGTACGCGCACCGTGATCCCGCGTGCGCAGGCCTCTTCCATCGCGCGGAAGAGGTTGTCTGTCGCCGCATCCGACTGCAGAATGTAGAACTCGATGTGCGCGTAGTGCCGCGCGCCGCGCACGGCTTCGGCCATCGCGTCCAGGCTTTCCTGGTACTCGGCGATCAGGGTGACCGTGTTGTCGCCCGCCAGGGGCATCGCACCGAGGTTGCGGTTCATCCTCACGAGCGAGGTGAACCATGTCGGAGCATCCGGCCGTAGCGAGCCGAACTCGAGATTCTCGGTTGCGCCTCGGATGTACTCGTTGATCCGGCGTTGTTTGCGGCGACGAACCCGGGGCAGGCGGGGGTTGCCGATCAGCAAGAACAACAACAGCCCGACGAAGGGGACGAAGTAGATCGCGAGCAGCCACGCCATGGCCGATGTCGGAAGCCGATTTCGGGGGATGACCACGATCGCCCATCCGCGGATGGTGAGGTCGAAAACGAAGACGGCGGCCAGCCACCACGTGATGTCGAAATTCAGGACGACCACCCGTATCCTTCCGCCGCCACGTGCTCAGCGTAGCGGGGAGGTCAGGGGGATGCGGGACGCGGATCTTCCGGCGCGGGCGCCTGGGCGCGTTTGCGGCGCTGCTCCGCCTCGAGCTTCGCGTAGACGCGGCGCTCGGTGCGGTCCATTCGGATGATGCCACGCAGGATGAAGAAGAAGAGCACCGAGACGACAAGGGTCGGCAGAATCGACCAGATCAACGCCGCCCAGTAGCCTTCCACCCCTCCAGGGTACGCCCCGGTGGGCGAGGAGCGGGCGCCCGGACGTCTCCTCCCCATCACGCTCCCATCGCCAGTCGTCCCCGAAACGACGTTCGCCCCGTCGCGAGGCGCCGTTTGCGGGCGACGCTGGGCGGCATGACCACTGTGATAAAAGCCTCAGATGCCGCCGAATTCCTCGCCCTCGTTCCTGCGCTGGCCGGCTATCGTCCGCAACGAAGCCTCGTGCTCGTCCTCTTCCGCGGAAAGCGCACGGCCGGCGTGATGCGCTACGACCTCCCCGATCCGGGTGAGGTCGAGGCGGTGGCATCGACCACGATCGGACTCGCGTGCAAGGTCGATCGCGTCGACGGGTTCGCGATCGTGGTGTACACCGACGACCGGCTCCAGACGGGACCCGGGGCGCCGCTGGCGTGGACCGAACTCGTCGACGCACTCGCGTTGCGCGCGCACGTGTGCGGCATGCGGGTTGTCGAGGCGTTGTGTGTCGCGACGGATGCCTGGGGCTCCTACACCGAAGGAGCCGCGCGACCGAT
>DMUE01000017.1:1880-5395 GCA_003476465.1 Microbacterium sp.
AGGCCCTCGCTCTCCACCCTCGATCCCCGGGCTCTGGCCGCCATGATCGCCCTGGACGATCTGCCCGAACTGTTCGAGGACGTCCTGTCCTGGGATCCCGATGCCCTCGACGCCTTCTCGGCCGCCGTACTCCTCTGGTGCCTGAGGCGCCCCGCGCTGCGCGACATCGCGCTGCAGCAGTGGGCTGGTGACATCCACACGGGCGAAGTGGCGCTCGGGGCGCAACTGCGCTGGCAGGAGGGCGAGGAATACCCGGTCGAGCTCGGCGAGCGCTTCTGCGGCGAGGGCCCGCGGCCTCACCCGGCGCGGCTTCACCGAGCGCGTGACGTGGTGCGTCGCGTCGCCGCCGCCGGTCCTCGCTCCGATCGGCCGGGCCCGCTCGCCTGCGCGGCATGGCTCAGCTGGGCCCTCGGCGGTTCGACGCACGCGGGCTGGTACGCCGAGCGGGCTCTCGAGATCGATGCCGAGCACGGGCTCGCTCAGATCGTGCTGAGCATGTGNNGACCCCGGCGACCGAGTGCCTACTTCACCAGGGGGAACAGAATCGTCTCGCGGATGCCGAGGCCCGTGATCGCCATCAGCAGGCGATCGATGCCCATGCCCAGGCCCGCCGACGGCGGCATGCCGTGCTCCAAGGCTCGCAGGAAGTCATCGTCGACGCGCATCGCCTCAACGTCACCGCGTGCGGCGAGCACGGCCTGCTCGACGAAGCGCTCGCGCTGGATCACCGGGTCGACGAGTTCGGAGTATCCCGTGGCCAGCTCGAATCCGCGAATGTACAGGTCCCACTTCTCCACCATGCCCTCGCGCGAGCGGTGCGCTCGAACGAGCGGGCTGGTGTCGACGGGGAAGTCCATGACGAAGGTCGGGCGCTCCAGGTCGCCCTTGACGAAGTGCTCCCACAGCTCCTCGACCAGCTTGCCGTGGGTGACGTGCGCGGGCGCGTCGACGCCGGATGCGTCGGCGAGGGCCAGCAGTTCGTCGACAACTGTCTCAGGGGTGACCGTCTGTCCGCTCGCCGCCGAGAGCGACTCGTACATGGAGATGCGGTCCCACTCCCCTCCGAGGTCGTACTCGGTGCCGTCGGCCCAGGTGACGAGGGTCGAGCCGGAGACGGCGCGGGCGGCGTTCTGCACCAGTTCCTGCGTCAGATGGGCGATGCCGTTGTAGTCGCTGTACGACTGGTAGGCCTCGAGCATCGCGAACTCGGGGCTGTGCGTGGAGTCGGCGCCTTCGTTGCGGAAGTTGCGGTTGATCTCGAAGACCCGGTCCAACCCGCCCACGACGGCGCGCTTGAGGAACAGCTCGGGCGCGATGCGCAGGAAAAGCTCGGTGTCGAACGCATTCGAGTGGGTCACGAACGGACGGGCCGCAGCCCCGCCGTGCTGCACCTGCAGCATCGGCGTCTCGACCTCGAGGAACCCGTGCTCGGCGAAGGTGGCGCGCAGGCTCGCGTTGACCGCGGCTCGAGCCCGCACGGTCTGCCGTGCCTGCTCACGCACGATCAGGTCGAGGTAGCGCGCGCGTACACGGGTCTCCTCATTGAGCTCGGAGTACATGTTCGGCAGGGGCAAGATGGCCTTGGCCGCGATCTGCCACTCATCGACCATGACGGACAGTTCGCCACGGCGGCTGGAGATGACCTCGCCCGCGACGAAGACGTGATCGCCCAGGTCGACGAGTTCCTTCCACCTCTGCAGGGACTCTTCCCCTGCCCCGGCAAGCGAGACCATGGCCTGTATCCGCTCCCCATCGCCGGCCTGCAGGGTCGCGAAGCACAGCTTTCCGGTGTTGCGGCTGAAGACGACGCGACCGGCGACCGCCGCGCGCACCCCCGTCGCGGTGTCCGCTTCGAGGTCGCCGTACTTCTCGCGGAGCGCCGCGATGGTGTCGGTGACCGGCACGCTCACGGGATAGGCGCCACCCGAGGCATCCGTCCGCTCGGTCTGCAGGCGCTCGCGCTTGGCGAGCCGCACGGCTTTCTGTTCGAAGACGTCTTCTTGGTCGGCCAGGCCGTCCAACACAAGCGCATCGGATGCTGCCACGGCAGGCGGAACGGAAGAATCGGTCATCTGCGGGGGGCTCCTCGAAAGTCGATACGAGTCTATCCGCGCGCCTCGGCGCTTCCGGCTGCGCCAGCACGGACAGGGCGAGGAACGGATCAGCGGATATACACCTCGGTGTTGTCGATGAAGCGGTGCCCGGCGACGGTCGCGGCGATCAGCGCGAGAGCCGCGCCCTCATGCCCCTCGTCGGCGGGGAGGAACGTCTCGGGATCGACAATGCTCAGGTACTCGAGACGGATGCGCTCCTGGCCCATCAGGGCGGACTGCGCGGCGGCGATGCACGCATCGATACCGCGATCGGCGCTGGATGCTGCGGCGCCGAGCGCGTCGACCAGCTTGCCGGCGGCCTGAAGGTCACGCTCTTCGAGGAGCCCGATGCGCGTCGAGATCGGCAAGCCGTTGGCGTCGCGAACCGTGTCCGCCTCGAGCACCTCGACGTCGAGGTACAGGTCGCGCACCATGCGGCGCACGAGAAAGACGCGCTGGGCGTCGCGTCGACCGTAAACGGCGAAGTCGGGCTGAACGAGGTTGATCAGCTTCGCCTCGACCGTCAGCAGACCATCGAAATACCCCGGCCGGGCCCGCCCCTCCAAGCGCAGCCCGAGATCACCAGCGGTGACCTTGGTCGTCTGCGAGCCGTCGGGAAGCAACTCCTCGGCGCTCGGCGCGAAGACGACGTCGACCCCGAGGGATTCGAGCAGAGCGGCATCCGCCCCGGGAGTGCGCGGATACGCCTCGAAGCCGCTCGTGGCGGCAAACCGCAGCGGGTTCACGAAGATCGAGACGACGACGATATCGGCGCGTTCGCGGGCCAACTGGATGAGCTCGACGTGCCCGTCGTGGAGCGCGCCGACGGTGGAGATGAGTGCGACGGTGGGCTCGGTGTCTCGGACCGTGCCGCCCGTCGCCCGTGCCGCGCTTCTGACTCCCGCCAGCCGGGTGCGCAACTCGGAGATGGAGCTGATCATGCTGGGATGCTACCGCGGCGGGTCAGTCCCGGCGCTCGCGGTCACCTCACGCCGCACCCGGGCCATCCGGATCCTCCGGCAGCACACCCCCGTGCACGATGCCGTCCCAGTCCGGGTTGGTTTCGAGCATCAGGGCGTGGTCGACGCTCGACCGCACCAGAGCGGAGAGGTACCCGCCGGGGTTGTCGAAGCCGATCCCGCGCAGGAGCGACGTCGACTGCTGAACGACGGCGCGCGAGAAGGCGGTGGCGGTCTCGATCGCCTCGGCATAGGCGGCGCGGTCGGCCTCGGCGACGACGACCGGCTCGCAGCCGAGCTCGACGGCGAGGGCTTGCGCGATGGGCAGCACGGCGGGAGGAGCGGTCACCGCTGCGTATCCCGCCTGCAGCTGGCGCAGGTCTATGCTCGCGCCCGTGAAAGTGATCGCGGGGTGCACCGCGAGGGGGATCACGCCCTGCTCCACGGCAGGCTGCAGGATACC
>DMUE01000111.1:0-155 GCA_003476465.1 Microbacterium sp.
CGTCGTCGCCTTCGACCGCGGGGGTTTGCAGGCGGTCGCGACGCGGCTGCCGGCGGGTCTGGAGATGCTCGGCGGATGGCAGGATACGGTTCTGCTGCGCACCGCGATGCCCGCGGTGGACGTGCTGACCTGCCGCCGGTATACCGGCGGCGAGA
>DMUE01000111.1:309-2739 GCA_003476465.1 Microbacterium sp.
GAACTGCATATCGGGACCTTCACCCCCGAGGGGACCTTGGATGCGGCCATCGACCGGCTCGACCACCTCGTCGGCCTCGGCGTGACCCACGTCGAGCTGCTGCCGGTCAACGGCTTCAACGGGGTGCACAACTGGGGGTACGACGGGGTGCTCTGGTACACCGTCCACGAGGCCTATGGTGGCCCGCGGGCCTACCAGCGCTTCGTCGACGCCGCCCACGCCGCCGGGCTCGCCGTCGTGCAGGACGTGGTCTACAACCACCTCGGACCCAGCGGCAACTACCTGCCCGAGTTCGGTCCCTACCTGCGCACGGGGGAGCGCAACACGTGGGGCGACTCCGTCAACCTCGACGAACCCGCCGTCCGCTCCTACATAATCGACAACGCGCTCATGTGGCTGCGCGACTACCACGTCGACGGCCTGCGGCTGGACGCCGTGCACGCGCTGCTCGACAGCGGGGACAAGCACATCCTGCAACAGATCGCCGAGTCATCCGATGCCCTCTCGGCTCACCTCGGTCGGCCGTTGACGCTCATCGCCGAGTCCGATATGAACGACCCGAAGCTGATCCTGCCGCGCGAAGCGGGNNGAGACGGCCGGCTACTACGAGGACTTCGGCGCGCTCGACGCGCTGCCGAAGGTCTGGACGGAGGGGTTCTTCCACAACGGTACCCACTCATCGTTCCGCGGGCGCGAGCACGGCTTTCCGATCCCGGCCGAAGTGCCGACATGGCGGCTCGTCACGTTCGCGCAGGACCACGACCAGATCGGCAACCGCGCCGCCGGAGACCGTCTCTCGCAGTCGCTGTCGTACTCTCGCCTCGCCGTCACCGCTGTGCTGACCCTGACCGCGCCCGGAACGCCGATGCTCTTCATGGGCGAGGAGTGGGGCGCCTCGACGCCGTGGCAGTTCTTCACCTCGCACCCGGAGCCCGAGCTCGGCGAGGCGACCGCGCAGGGACGGCTGGAGGAGTTCACCCGCATGGGCTGGGACGAGTCCGTCGTGCCGAACCCGCAGGATCCGGCGACGTTCGATCGCTCGAAGCTCGACTGGTCCGAGACATCCGAGGGCGATCACGCCCGCCTGCTGCGGCTCTATCGCGACCTCGCGGCCCTGCGTCGCGCCTGGCCCGAGCTCACCGACCCGTCTTTCGCCGCGCTGCGTGCCGTGTCGGCCGAGAGCGCATCGGGCGAGGTGGGGGCGCGTGCCTTCGCGCTCGGACGCGGCGATCTGTCGGTGCTGGTCAATCTGTCGGATGAGGTCGTTTCGTGGGATGTCGCCCCCGGCCGCGTCATCGTGTTGACCACCGATGACGGGGCCCTCCTCTCCGGCGGCGAGGCGGTCGTGCCGCGCGAGGCTGCCGTCGTCGTGGGTCCCCTTCGCTGAGGCCCGGTGTGGCGACGGACCGCTTCCCCGGGCGTGCCCGGGTGCGATATCACGCAGGCTGAATGGTGGACCGTGACGCGCTGTGACCCGCCGCCGGCCGGACATAGGCTGAAGGGATGACGAGCGCAGCCCTGACCGACCGGGAACCCAGGCCCCTCGACCTCGTCCGCCAGATCGTTGTGATCTCGGCCCTGGTGTTCATGGTGATCGCCGCCCTGGTCGGCGCCGGGGTGTTCGGGGGGACACCCATCGCCCAGGCCCAGGGCGGTGCACTCGCCGCCGACGCCACGGTGCTCGCGCCGGCGACACCGGCCTTCTCCATCTGGTCCGTCATCTACTTCGGTCTCACCGCCTACACGATCTGGCAGGCGCTGCCCGCCCAGCGGGGAACGATGCGCCAGCGCGCCATGGGATGGTGGATCGCGCTGACCATGGTGCTGAACGGACTCTGGATCGTCACGGTGGCGTCGTGGACGCTCTGGGGCACGACCCTCGCGATCTTCGTCCTGCTCGCCGCCCTGGGCATCACGTTGCAGCGGGCGGTGGTCACCCGGATGCCGCGCGGTGGCATCCTCGACGCGCTCCTCATCGACGCGGTCACGGGCCTGCATCTGGGCTGGGTGGCGGTGGCCTCGGTTGCCAACGTCACCGCATGGCTGACGGCCATCGGGCCGACGGAATGGGCGGATCACGCGCAGGCGTGGGGGATCGCGGTGATCGCGGTGGTCGCCGTCATCGGCCTCGCCATCGCCCGGGCGAGTGGATGGCGGGTGGCACCCGGCCTGGCGCTTGCCTGGGGACTGGTCTGGATCGCCGTCGGACGGCTCGCCGATCAGCCGCGCAGCGAGCCGATCGGGATCGCAGCCGTCATCGCGGCGATCGCCGTGCTGGGAACACCGCTCGCGGTCGCGGGCCTGCGCAGCATCCGTCCCCAGGGGGACTGATGCTCAGGTGAGCCGTGCGGCGAAGGCCCGGACGATCCGCGCCGGTTCGGTGACGGATGCCGCGAGCACACGTGCGGCGATCTCGTCGAAGGCGCGGGC
>DMUE01000030.1 GCA_003476465.1 Microbacterium sp.
TCGAGCGGCAGGCCGTCGTAGACGCAGCCGCCGCTGGTCTCGCTGGAGCCATAGGTGCGGACGACGCGAACGCCCGCCGATTCGGCGCGCTCCCGAAGCGGCGGGAGCATCGCCTGGGCACCGATGAGGATGCGTTCGAACGACAACAGCGCCCGACGGACCTCGTCGTCCGTCGCTGCCGCATCGAGCAGCGTCGCGAGCTGCGCGGGAACGAGGGAGGTGTATCGCGCGCCCGGGGCCATCCGTGCGGCGCTCATCGCGAACGCCTCGGGTGAGAACCCGCCCTCGAGGTAGGCCGGCCGCGTGCCCGCCAGCGTCGCGCGGACGAGCACCTGTAGGCCCGCGACGTATGTCGCCGGGAGCGCGAGCAGCCACGAGCCCTCGCCGATCCGCGCGGCCGTCGCCGTAGCGGATGCCCGCAGCGCCGCGGAGGTCAGCACAACGGTCTTCGGCACGCCCGTCGATCCGGAGGTCGTGATCAGGATCGGGTCGTCGGAGTGCAGTGCGGCGGGCAACGCTTCGGAGATGGCGCGCGGATCGCCCCCCTCCATCGGGATGCCGCCCAACGAGACGCCCATGCGCGCCTAATACTGCCAGGGGTAGGGCGCCCAATCGGGCTTGCGGCGCTCGAGGAACGCATCGCGCCCCTCGACCGCCTCGTCCGTCCCGTAGGCGAGCCGGGTCGCTTCGCCGGCGAACAGCTGCTGACCGACCAGGCCGTCGTCGACGGCGTTCATCGCGAACTTCAACATGCGGATCGACGTCGGCGACTTGCCGAGGATCGTGCGGGCCGTCGCGATCGCCTCACGTTCGAGATCGGCGTGCGGGACGACCTTGTTGACCGTTCCCATCTCGCGCCCGCGCTGGGCGGAATACTCCTCGGCGAGGAAGAAGACCTCGCGCGCCACTTTCTGCCCCACCTGCTTGGCGAAGTAGGCGCTGCCGTAGCCGGCGTCGAACGACCCGACATCGGCGTCGGTCTGCTTGAACCTGCCGTGCTCCGCGCTCGCGATCGTCAGATCGCAGATCACGTGCAGGCTGTGCCCGCCGCCGGCCGCCCACCCCGGCACGACCGCGATGACGACCTTCGGCATGAAGCGGATCAGGCGCTGCACCTCGAGGATGTGCAGGCGACCGACGCGTTCCGGATCGGTGACGGAGGTCTCGTCCTCGGAGTACTTGTACCCGTCGCGTCCGCGGATGCGCTGGTCGCCGCCCGAACAGAACGCCCAGCCGCCGTCCTTCGGGCTGGGGCCGTTGCCGGTGAGCAGCACGACGCCGATCTTGGGATCCTGACGGGCGGCATCGAGGGCCCGGTGGAGCTCATCCACCGTGCGCGGGCGGAAGGCGTTGCGCACCTCGGGGCGGTTGAAGGCCACGCGCGCGATTCGCCCGTCGACCGAGACATGCGCCGTGATGTCCGTGTAGGCGTCCGCACCGGGCGCGGGGCGCCACTGCGCCGGATCGAAGATCTCCGAAACCATGGGACTCATCCTAAGCGGGCCGCGTGCGGCCGTGCGGAAGCCGTCGATCGCGTCCAGCGCCGCGATCGTTCCGATTTCGAAGGAGGCCGATGCCGCCAGGGTGCCCGCCGCTCCCGAGGCCGCAAGGCCGAAGAGTCGTGGCGGCGACGTCACCGCAGACCAGACGCCCGTCCGCTGCAGGGACGCAGCGATCGGTCAGCGAGGGGGCATCGTCAACCACACGGCCACCGCAGCGGGCACCAAGATGGGGACATGACCACGGATGCCGTCGCCGACCTGCCCACGTTCGATGACCTCCGCGAGCGCGCCGTAGTCGTCGCGCTTCCCCTCCGGGTCGGCTTTCGAGGCGTGACCACTCGTGAGGCGCTCCTGCTCGAGGGGCCGGCCGGATGGACGGAGTTCTCGCCGTTCGTCGAGTATGGCGACGACGAGGCAGCAACCTGGCTCGAGGCCGCCCTGGATTACGGATGGCACGACGTCCCGAAGGCACGGCGCACCGAGATCATGGTCAATGCGACGGTCCCCGCGGTGCCCGCGGCATCCGTCCCCGGCGTGCTGGCGCGATTCCCCGGCTGCCGCACCGCCAAGGTCAAGGTCTCGGAGCCGGGCCAGCGCCTCGCGGACGACGTGGAGCGCGTGCGTGCCGTGCGACACGAACTCGGCGCGGAGGGACGCATCCGNNCATCGCGATCGCGGCGGACGAGAGCGTTCGCAAGGCCGAGGACCCGGTCGCCGTCGCGCGCGCCGGCGCCGCAGACCTGCTCGTGGTCAAGGCGCAGCCGCTGGGCGGCATCCGTCGCGCCCTCCGGATCGTTGAGCGCGCGGGGCTTCCGGTGGTCGTCTCGAGCGCCCTCGACACCTCGATCGGCCTCGCGATGGGCGCGGCCCTCGCCGCGGCGCTTCCTGAGCTCGACTACGACTGCGGGCTCGGCACCTCGGCCCTCTTCGAGGCGGATGTCGCTGCGCTCGTCCCGCGCGACGGCGTAATAGGGGTCGGTCGCGTCCGCCCCGACGCCGATGCGCTCGAGCGGCTGGCGGCGCCCCCAGAGCGCCGGGAATGGTGGCTGGCGCGTCTCGAGCGAAGTCTGAGGGTGCTCAG
>DMUE01000139.1:0-1584 GCA_003476465.1 Microbacterium sp.
GCACGGCAGAGCGGTGCTGCGACTCTCGATCTCGAACTGGCAGACGAACGAGAGGGACGTGAGCCGTGCCATCGAGGCGGTCCGCCGCGCATGGGCTGTCGTTGATGCGGCACGCAGTTGATCGAGAGTGCTGCGGATGCCCGATAATCGACCCATGTCTTCCTCCGCACAGCGCCTGACCAATCCGGCCGCCTGGGCCGCCTTCTGGGTCGCGTTGGCCGGGCTCGTCCTCATGCCGATTCCGCTTTTCATCGCGCTCACGTGGGGCGGCATCTCAATCGGCGGCGGCACGATCTGGTAGGTCTGTGACAGCATTCGGCTCGGGGTTGTAGCTCAGGGCGACAGCCAGCGCGCGCCTTGAAATCCGTGCCGACACCCCGCGCCGGTGGCATCTTCGAGATCGGCAATCCTTTTCGACGCGGGCTCCGAAGAGTCTGTGACGGGTGAATACCCGAACGTCAGGCCGCGGCCTGGCTCCGCGAAACAAAGGAGTTTATCGCCATGAAGATCGCAAAGACCGCCGCCGCCGCATTGGCGGGCATGGCCCTGGTCCTCGGAACCGCCGGAGCGGCATCTGCTGCTCACGACGACAACCCGTCGCCCAAGGTCGCGAGCTACACCTACGACCTCAACTCGATCCAGCCGTCCAGCGTGCCCGGCGGCCAGGCCAGCGGAACCACGCGGGTCAAGGCCCTGCCCAATGGCAAGCTGCAGGTGACCGTGGAGGCGTGGGGCCTCTCCCCCAACCTGCCGCACGCGATGCACCTTCACGGCGTGCCCGGCGAAGTCACGGACATGGCGTGCCCCGGGCCCGCCGCAGCCGGCCCCGATGGAGTCGTGACGGTCGTGGATGGCGCCCCCTTCTATGGCGGCATCCTCACATCGCTGACATCGACCGGTGACGTCTCGGCCAGCAGCGCGCTCGCTCTCGACCGGTTCGCCGTCGCCGACGCGAGCGGATACCTGTACTACCAGCGCACGCTGACCAGCGTCCCGGGCTACACGGATGCCGGGACGGTCCAGGTCGTCGTGCACGGCATCGACTTCGATGGCAACGCCCAATACGCCTTCAACGCCGACGACCCGTTCTCGAGCCGTTCGTCGTCGCTGGGTGCAAGCATCCCGCTCGAGGCTACGGTGCCGGTGCTGTGCGGTGGAATCGCCAACTGACTCCGGCGACGCTCAGTCGGTGACCGACTGAGCGATAGTCCACAATGGCGGGGCTGATGCGCTCAGTGTCAGCCCCGCCATTGGCGAATCTGAAGTTAAGCCAGGCGAGATATGTGAGGTCTAATGCGGGCAAGAATCTCGCCCGCTCGAATCTCGCTTGAGTTGCGACGTATCAGGACACCCCTGTCAACTCTGCGACGCCCACTCGGAGCCCCGAGGACACCACGCTAGTAGTGGTAGCGAGCCTGCAGGACGGTGACGTAGTGCTCGTCAGCCCCTTCGCATCGCGATACGAGTCGCGGTCGATGAAGAGGCGTCGTGTAGTGGGGTCGAAGCGGAGGTCATTGCCGATAATTACGCTGGCATAGATCCGTCGATCCGCGGTTCACTCCGCACGACCTCCGGCACACCGCC
>DMUE01000139.1:1636-2511 GCA_003476465.1 Microbacterium sp.
CCTTCGAGCGAGTACGGTGCGCTGCCACGCAGATAGTCCAGCGGCGTCGCGAAACCGTGCGTGAGCATGCCGCGGTTGAGCGTGAAGGCGAGGTCGGGAGAGGCCGCCATTCCGGCGTAGAGCGCGGCGTTCAAAAGGTCGGCATCGCCGGTCTCGAGCTGGTCCTGATACTGCACGGGCAGCAGGTACTTCGCGCCCGCGCCCGCCGCGAACTGCGGAGCGTCGGCAATCACGGCGGCAAGCCGATGCTCGGTGGTCGCCGCGCGCGGCGCGAGATAGCCGCCCCAGCTGCGACCGAGGGCGACGATCCTCGCGGCATCCACCTCGGGCCGGGTGAGCAGCCAGTCGATCTCCGGAGTGACGACTGCTTCCCAGTCCGGGCGGAAGTACAGTCCGCGCTCGATGAGCGCACCGCCCTGTCCGGGGCCGTCCATCAGCAGGATGGAGTAGCCGCGCCGCAGAGCCGCTGCTCCCCCGGCGAAGTACGTCTCTTCCATCGTGCCGTCGTAGCCGCCCACCAGGATGATCGTCGGGAAGGGCCCGTCGCCGCCGGGTGTGGCGAAGTAGGCATCGAGCTCTTGGCCGTCGACGGTGATCGTGATCTGCTCGAACGTCTCATCCAGCAGCACCGAGGCACGACGGAACGCGTCTTTCTGCTTCGTGTACGACGCGACCAGGCGCTCATCGAGCTGCGGTGCGAGAAGGAAGCACCCCGCGGTGCGGTAGTAGGTCGCGGCGCGAAGAAGACCCTCGCGCGCAGTGACCTTGTGCCCGGCGGCGAGGCTCGCCGTAGCATCCGTCATGATTCGGTCGGCGAGCGCCGTCCAGTGGGTGTACCAGGCGTCTTCGTCGGTCTCGCCGATGAGCTTCGCCGT
>DMUE01000050.1:0-1694 GCA_003476465.1 Microbacterium sp.
ACACACGACAAGACTGCCGTCTACTCATTCGCGGCACCTTTGCGGGCGGGAGCCGTGCTCGCGGGCGCCGACGCCGATGTGGAAGCGGCACTGGCGCAGTTCGGCAGCCGGCTCGGTCTCGCCTATCAGCTGGTCGACGACCTCATCGGGGCGTTCGGCACCGACGAACAGGCCGGGCGACCGGCCGGGGCAGACCTGCGCGAGGCGAAGCAGACCGCGCTGATCGCGCTGGCCCGCGCGACGGCCTCCTGGGGTGTGGTGAGCGACGCGCTCGCGCTGGCGCACACGAGCCCGATCGCCGTTCGCCATGCTCAGGAAATGCTCGACGGCAGCGGCGCCCGCAACGAACTCGAGCGTCTCGTGGGCGAAGCGCTCGGCGAAGCTCGGGCGCTCATCGTCCCTGGTCGCCTGCCCGCGGCGACCGCCTTCATGCTCGGCGACCTCGTGAACGCCGTCGAAGCACGCATCCCGTGACCGGCCGCCGCGGGCCCGGGGATTCAACAGGGCTCGATCTCTACGACCAGACCGCTCTCGCTGCCGCCGAGACGGTTATCGCGCGATACTCGACGTCCTTCGGATTCGCCTCCCGCCTCCTCGGGCCGCGTGTGCGGCCGCACGTGCGCAGCATCTATGCGCTCGTCCGCATCGCCGATGAGATCGTCGACGGACCGGCGCACCAGGCCGGGCTGACGGCACAAGAGGAGGCGCGCGAACTCGACGCGCTCGAGGAGCAGACACTCGAAGCGATCCGCACCGGATTCAGCGCGAACCTCGTGGTCCACGCCTTCGCGCGCACGGCGCGGGGGTGCGCGATCGACGAGACCCTCGTCCGTCCGTTCTTCCAGTCGATGCGCACCGACCTCACCGTGACAGACCACGACGCGGCGTCCCACGGGGCCTACGTCTACGGCTCGGCGGAGGTCGTGGGGCTTATGTGCCTGCAGACGTTCGTGAACGCAGGCAGCGCCGGCCCGGAACCGGCACATCCCGAGATCGCGGCCGGCGCGCGGCGCCTGGGCGCGGCGCTCCAGAACGTCAACTTCCTTCGCGACGCCGGGCACGACAGCGGTGCGCTCGGACGCGACTATCTCCGCCTCGACGGCTCGCCCGAAACACGCGCCGCCGTGCTCGACGGCATCGACGCGGATCTCGCCGCCGCGGCATCCGTCATCCCGCGTCTGCCGCGCGATTGCCGTCGTGCCGTGACGTGCGCGCACGATCTGTTCGCCGAATTGAGCACGCGACTGCGGCGAGCCGATGCTTCATCCGGTCGGGTGCGCGTGCCCAACCCCCTCAAGGTCGTCTTGTTCGCCCGCGCCGCCGCCGACGCCCCACCCCGCCCGCCCCGGCCCGTCCGCACCACAGGAGAGTCCTCATGATCAGCCGCGGACGCACAGTCGTGATCGGGGGCGGCATAGCCGGCCTCGCCACCGCCGCCCTGCTCGCCGCGGAGGGACACCCGGTGACGCTCTTCGAGGCCCGCGATGAGCTCGGTGGGCGGGCGGGCTCATGGGAGCACGCCGGCTTCCGTTTCGACACCGGGCCGAGCTGGTACCTGATGCCCGAGGTCTTCGATCACTTCTTCCACCTGCTCGGCACGAGCGCAGAACGCGAGCTCGACCTCGTGCCCCTCGATCCCGCGTACCGCGTGTACTCCGAGGGTGACGCCGATCCGCTGGAGGTCCATTCGGGTG
>DMUE01000050.1:1752-2570 GCA_003476465.1 Microbacterium sp.
CACCGGCACATCGCGAGTCGATTCGCCGATCCACGTCTGCGGCAGGTGCTGGGATACCCCGCCGTCTTCCTCGGGGGCTCGCCGTTTGATGTACCGAGCCTCTATCACCTGATGAGCCATCTCGACCTCGGCGGCTCCGTGGCTCATCCGATGGGCGGCTTCACGACGATAATCGAGGCAGTCGCTCGACTCGCCCGCGAACGCGGCGTGGAGATCAAGACCGGGTCGAGGGTGGTCAGCATCGAGACGGCGGGCGCGCGCGCTGTGGGCGTGCGGGTGCAGGATGCCTCGGGCACGGCGCGCTTCGTTCCCGCCGACATCGTGGTGGGTGCCGCCGATCTGCATCACCTCGAGACCGAACTGCTGCCTCCGGAGCACCAGACGTATCCCGAGTCGTGGTGGCAGAAGAAGACACCGAGCCCGGGCGCGCTCCTGCTACTGCTCGGGGTGGAGGGAGAACTCCCGCGTCTCGCTCACCACACGCTCGTCTTCACCGAGGACTGGCGCGGCAATTTCGACGCCATCTTCGGCGACCAGCCGTACGTGCCCGACCCGGCTTCGCTCTACGTCTGTCGCCCGAGCGCAACAGACCCGGACGTCGCTCCGGCCGCTCACGAGAACCTCTTCGTGCTGGTTCCGGTGCCGGCCGATGTTTCTCTCGGGCACGGCGGCATCGACGGCGACGGTGACCCCCGCATCGAGACGGCGGCGGATGCCGTCATCGCGCAGATCGCGACGTGGACAGGAATCCCCGATCTCGCCGAGCGCATTGTGGTGCGGCGCACGATCGGCCCCGCCGACTTCGCGACCGACCTGCA
>DMUE01000050.1:2592-2999 GCA_003476465.1 Microbacterium sp.
GCCGTGGAAGACTGACCTCGTGCCAGGCCTGTACCTCCTCGCCATCCTCGTCTCCGCCGCGGGAATGGCGCTCATCGACCGGCGCTACCGCCTCGCCTTCTGGGCCGCACCGGGCCGAACGCTCGCGACCGTGGCGATCGGTGTCGTCTTCTTTCTCGCGTGGGACGCGGCGGGAATCCTGACGGGGGTCTTCCTCAAGGGCGACAGCCCGCTGTACGTGGGCGTGCTCCTTGCTCCCGAGCTGCCCCTCGAGGAGGTCTTCTTCCTCGCCTTCCTCTCCTACCTCGCACTCGTCTGCTGGACGGCCGCGCTGCGCGTGCTCGAACGGGACGCTCGTTCCGGGGCGGGCGGATCCCGCATCGACGAGGGCGTCGACCGATGACTTATCCGCTGATAGTCGCCCCGTT
>DMUE01000050.1:3010-3771 GCA_003476465.1 Microbacterium sp.
GCGCCGATCGAGGACTTCTCCTATCCGCTCGCCGCGGCATTCCTGATCCCCGCCGTCCGGACGCTGCTCACGCCGCGGGATGAGACATGAGCGGCGGCGAACGGATGGGCGCGGCCGGCGTGGCTCGCACGCTCCTGGTGTCGTCCCGGCCCGTCAGCTGGATCAACACGGCGTTCCCGTTCGCTGCTGCGTACCTGCTCGCGACTGAGCAGATCGATCTCGTCCTGATCGTCGGCACGGTCTTCTTCCTCGTCCCCTACAATCTGGCGATGTACGGCATCAACGACGTCTTCGACTACGAGTCGGACCTGCGCAATCCGCGCAAGGGCGGGGCGCAGGGAGCTGTACTCGATCGCGCGCTGCATCCCGTGACACTGTGGGCGGCGGGACTGGCGTGTCTGCCGTTCGTGGTGTTTTTCGTCGGGGCCGGCGGCCCGCTCTCGTGGCTCGTGCTCACGCTCAGCCTGTTCTTCGTCGTCTTCTACTCGGCACCGCCCCTGCGCCTGAAAGAGGTGCCGTTCGCGGATTCAGTGACCTCGAGCATCCACTTCTTCTCCCCCGCCGTCTACGGCCTCGTCCTCGCGGAAGTCGCGTGGACGCCGGGCCTGGTCGCCATAGTCGTGGCGTTCGCCCTGTGGGGCGTCGCGTCGCATGCCTTCGGTGCAGTGCAGGATGTCTCGGCCGACCGAGAAGCGGGTATCTCGTCCATCGCGACCGCCCGGGGAGCCGCCTGGACGGTCCGCTTCGCGCTGGTCTGCTAC
>DMUE01000171.1 GCA_003476465.1 Microbacterium sp.
GTCGCCGGAACCCGCCCGCGATCGGAGACCTGATGCCCGTTGTCGCGTGCCCACTGCCGGATTGCGCCGACGTCCTGCTGGTCGGACGCGGGACGAGCGCGCGAGGACGAAGACGAGGCGGAGCTGGATGAGCGCGACGAGATGGAGCGGGCGACCGCGATGTAGGGCTCCAATGCCCCGCGCAGGGCCGCGGCGTGTTCTCCCGTGAGATCGACTTCGTAGGCGATGCCGTCGAGCGAGAACAGCACCGTTTCGCCCTCTCCGGGATCGAGGACGGTGCCGTCGAGGTCGTCGACGAGCTGGTGAACGATTCTGCGGGCCATTCGGCTACCTTAGCGCCAGAACCGTGCCGTGCCCCGGGGTGGGCGGACGGGCACCATCGCCGGATTCACGCCTGTGATTCGATCGGCAGGAGCCCGCTTTGGCCGCGGCGGCATGCCGGGTCGAGGTCGGTGATCGACGAGGCTGGAACGCGAGCCGGGATGGCGAAAAATGTGGGATCTCGCTAGTCCGAGCACCACACCCCGCTCGAGCCCCGGCGGTGGCTTCCCACGAGGTGCGTATCGACGATGCCGACGGCTTCCATCAGGGCGAAGGCGGTCGTCGGTCCGACGAAGCGGAAGCCGCGCGCCGTCAATGCCCTCGCGAGCGCCCGCGACTCATCCGAGGTGGAGGGCACGTCCGCGACCGTGAGCGGCGCGGGTGTGCGGTCGGGACGGAACGACCACACGAGATCGGGGAGCCCGCCCTCGGGCCGGAGCGCAATGGTCGCGCGTGCGTTCGCGATCGTGGCGAGGATCTTCGCGCGGTTTCGTACGATCGCGGCGTCCGCCAGGAGTCGCTCGATGTCCTCGTCGTCGAACCCGGCGACCGTGCCGGGGTCGAAATCGGCGAATGCGGCACGGAACCCCGGTCGCTTGCGCAGAATGGTCGCCCACGAGAGCCCGGACTGGAACGCCTCGAGGCTGAGCCGTTCGTACAGGCCGCGCTCGTCGTGGACGGGCATGCCCCACTCGTCGTCGTAATACGCGCGGAGCATCGGATCGCTGGCCGCCCACCGGGGGCGCGCCAGCCCATCGTCGCCGACCACGAGATCGGGCGGTGTGGCTGGGGAGGGGCGGGTGCGCGCGGCTTCGGGAACCATCACGGCACGACTCCTTCGATACCCGACTCGAGCGCGAGCAGAGCCCGCTTCACCTCGGGTCGACCCCCATACTCGCCGAGGGAACCGTCGGAGCGTACCACTCGGTGCACCGGGATGACGACCGAGATCGGTGTTCTGGCGCAGGCTGTACCAACGGCGCGCGCCGCGCGCGCCCCGCCCGCCGTGATGGCCACCTCGCCGTAGCCCGCTGTCTCACCGTAGGGAATGTCGCGGACGGCGCCGAGTGCCGCGCGCGTGAAGGGGGCGAGCCCTGTGAGGTCGAGTTCGATGTCGAACGCCCGGCGTCCGCCCGCGAAGTACTCGTGCAGTTGGTCGACGAGACCCGCGAGCTCCGCGTCGCCTCGCACAGCGGACTCACGGCGCGTCGCCATGATCCGATCGATCGTGCTCTGGCTCGAGCCCTCGTCGAAGCGGAGTGCGACCAAGCCCTCCTCTGAGGCGACCGCCAGGGCGGTGCCGATCGGGGTGGACGTCCTGGTGAAGAGCAGCGGCATGACGCCATCCTGCCGCGGGCGGGGGACCGCCGCGTCGCGGAGGACGCTTTCGGGGACGGATGCCGCGGTGCACTGCAGCGGGAGGAGAGATGGCGCGTGCACCCCGGCAATCCCGCGAAACCCGGCTCGCTTGACCGGCCCGCACGCCCTCCCCACGTAGGGTGACCGTGTGGTGCAAGCAGACGGTAGTGCCGTGGGCCTGAGCGAAGACGAGACGTCGTCTTTCGTCGCGCCCGGCGACCTGAGCGTGGCCGAGCCCGGCGTGCAGGTCGCGCACGTCGCGGATGTGCTGCGATCGCGGCTGCGCGCGGAGGCGACCGAGCTCGGCGGTCGGTCGCCGTTGCTGCAGTTCGTCGACGTGGCGGACGCCGGGATCGACATCACGAACGCCCACCCGGGCAGCCTGCCGCAATTCATCACCGGACAGTCCACGCTGCTCTCGGGACTCTTCCGCGACGAGGTGGCCCTGCGCACGGCGCGCCTGGCCGCCGAGGCCATAACCGCCAAGAACGTCGAGTTGCGCACGGTGCGATCCATCGAAGCCGTGCACCTGGCGGTCGGTCTCGCCGGTTGGCGCATCGGTGGTGTGGCTTACAGCGCCCCCGTTCTTCTTCGCCCCCTGGCGATCCGTCGTCACGGCTCCGACTTCGAGTTGAAGCTGCACGGCGGCTTCCACATCAACCCCGAACTCGACTCCGTCGCCCGTGAGCACTTCGGCATCGCCCTCGATGGCCCGGCCCTGGCCGCTCTCGCCCACGAGGGCGGGGTCTTCAAGCCGCAGCGCGTCATCGACAAGCTGCGCTCGCTCACCTCCCACATCGACACCTTCAGCGTGCATCCGCGACTGATCGTGTCGACCTTCGCCGATGTGGCGCGCGGCATGACGCGCGACGCGGCACGGGCCGGGGGACTCGTGCTGAACGCGCTCGCCGGGCACCCTGCCGACCGTGAGACGCTCGCCGCGCAACCGGGAGAGGTGCAGTCGGTGGGGCCGGACGACCGTTCGCCCGCGACCGACACCCTGCTGTTGGACGCCGATGCCGAGCAGGAGCGCGTCCTCGCGCAGATCACGGCGGGCCGCTCGATCGCCGTCGCGACGCTGCCCGGCACCGGCGGCACCCAAACGGTTATCAACGCGATCGGCTCCCTGGTGCAGGCGCACCGCCGTGTGCTCGTGGTCAGCGCGCGGCGCTCCACCATAGAGGGCGTGCGTCATCGCCTCGGCCAGGTGGGCCTCGCGGGCCTCGCCTGCTCTCCGACGAACACGGCCCGCGATCTGGTTCGCGCCATCGCCCGCAACGAGAAGGCCACCGCACCGCAGCTGAGCGACGTCGACGACGCCCTCGTGCGGCTGCGCGCCCTGCTCACGTCCTACCGCAAGGCCCTCACCACGGCCGTTCCCCGTCTCGGGGTGAGCCCGCTGCAGACGCTGCGTGCACTGGCCGCACTTCCGGTGAACGAGCGTATGGCGCCCGTCGAGACCCGGTTCGACTTCTCCACGCTCGCCCAGCTCGCCGATGACCGCACCGAAGCGGCGCGCAAGCTCGAACTCGCCGCGACGCTCGGCGAGTTCCGATTCGGGCCGGGCGACTCGCCCTGGTACGGCGTGAGCTTCACCAGCACGGACGCCGCGCAGTCGGCGCACGCCCTCGCGCAACGACTGCATACCACCGAGGTGCCCCGCCTGCTCGAGCGCGGATATGAGCTCATCGCTCAGACCCGGATGCGCCCGTTCGCCTCGATCGACGAGCTGGGCGATTATCTGCGGCTGCTGATCGACATCCGCGACTCGCTCGACCGCTTCAGCCCGACCGTGTTCGAGCGTCCCCTCGCCGACCTCATCCGCGCTCTCGGGTCGCGACGCGAAGCGGAGGGCATGAAGGCGGGGGAGCGCCGGCGCCTTCGCCGCCTCGCCCGGGAGTACGTCCGGCCCGGCGTGCATGTCGCCGATATGCACGAGGCTCTGGTGCGCATCCAGCGTCAGCGCAGCCAGTGGCAGCAGTTCGTCGACATCGGCGTCGCGCCGGAGGTTCCGCTCGGGCTCGCGGACGTGCACGTCGCGTGGCAGCGCATAACCGCCGAACTCGCCGAACTCGACGCGCCCCTCGGACGCGATCGAGACAAGCGGCTCGCATCGCTGCCGGTCGACAAGCTGGTGCGCACCCTGGCGGGCCTCGCCGCCGAATCCGATGTCCTGGACAATCTGATCGAACGCACGGCACTGCGCGCTGAGTTGGCCCGGCTCGGGCTCGGGGGCCTGCTCGCCGAGCTCTCGGTGCGGCATGTCCCCGCCGATCGCGTCGCCCACGAACTCGAGTACGCCTGGTGGCAGTCGGCACTCGAGCACATGCTGCGCTCGGACAAGTCGCTGCTCGGCGCCAACACGAGTGTCGTCGACCGATTGGAGCGCGACTTCCGACTCGTTGACGAAGCGCACGCCGCGGCATCCGGATCGGTCCTGTCGTGGCAGCTGGCACGCGAGTGGAAGATCGGTCTGGTCGACGAGCCGGCCGAGGCCGAGAACCTCAAGACCCTGTTGACGCGCGGCACCGCCACCCCCGCGACCGTGACGCTCGGTGCTCCGACCCTCGGGCGCGCCCTCGCCCCGGTCTGGCTCGCTTCGCCCTACGAGGTGCCGCACCTTCCCGATTCCATAACGTTCGACACCGTGATCATCGCGGATGCCGGGGCCATCTGCCTTGCCGAGGCAGCCCCGGCGATCCGTCGCGCGCGGCAGGTCGTCGTGCTCGGCGACCCCGTCACGCAGCGCCCGTCGCCGTTCACGCTCGCCGCGGGCTCGGCACCGCAGCCCGAGGCGGATGTCGCCTTCGACGACGTGTCCGTCTTCGAGCGACTGGCCGATCTGCTCCCCGTCTACACCCTCACGCGCAGCTATCGCGCGGGCGGCGAGGATCTCGCCGAGCTCGTCAACGACGCGTTCTATGGCGGTGAGATCGTCTCGTGGCCGTGGGCGGGGTCATACCTGGGTCGCGGCAGCCTGACGGTCGACTACGTCGAGGGCGGGTTCGGCACACCCGACCCGGTCAGCGGCGCCGTCGAGAGCCCCGACACCGAGGTCGCCCGAGTCGTCACCCTCGTGCTCGAGCACGCCGTAAACCGCCCGAGCGAGTCCCTGATGGTCGTCACCGCGAGCGCGCGGCACGCAGAACGCGTGCGCGCCGCCGTCAACTCCGCCTTCGCCAGCCGATCGGATGTCGCGGAGTTCGCCCAGCGTGACACGGCCGAGCCGTTCGCGGTGCTGACCCTGGAGCAATCGGTGGCCGAGAGTCGCGACCGCGTCATCTTCTCCCTCGGCTTCGGGCTGACCAAGCACGGCCGGGTGCTGAGCGACTTCGGTGACCTGTCGACGCCGGATGGCGAACGCCTCCTGACGGTCGGGATGACCCGCGCGCGCCGTTCCATGGTCATCGTCTCGTCCATCCGCCCCTCCGCCTTCGACGACGGGCGCCTGGAGTTCGGTGCGGCGACCCTGATGGCGATCCTCGGCGGGATGGCAGCACGCCAGCGCGAGGCCCGGCTCGAAGACCTCGCCGATCCTCTGACCCGGCGCCTCGCCTCGCAGCTTCGCCGCTTGGGCGTCTCGGTCGATGTGCACTACCGCGGCCTGCTGCCCCTCGTGGCGCAGCACGGGGGCAAGGCTGTCGTGGTCGAGAGCGACCCCGAGACCCACGACGAGTCGCTGCGCGAGTCGCTCCGCCTGCGCCCCCAGCTGCTGCGTCGGCTCGGCTGGCACTACGTGCGTGTGCACTCCTTCGACCTGTACACCGATGCCGCGGCCGTCGCCGCCCGCATCGCCTCCATTCTCGGCGTGGAGCCCGACGCTCCCGCCGTCGAAGCGTCCACGCAGCCCATCGATGGCCTCGCCTGACGACAGCGACGGTCCCGCATCCGGTTCGGGTCGGGTGCCGGAGGTCTCACGGCAGAGGGTCGTGCGTGTTCCGGGTGCCCGGCGGGCGAAGCTCACGCCCGCGCCCGGTGCAACGCCCGAGCCGGCGCCGCGGGACGAGACATCCGATCCCGCTCCTGCGCCCGATGGTGCAGGCCCGAACGATGACCGGCTGCGCCGCGACGTTCCGCCACACTACTGAGCCGTTCGCTCTGCCTCCCCGCGCGAGCGCACCGTCTGCCCGTAACAGGCGTTTCCCGAAAGGATGCGCCTTTTTCCATGCGACGTCCTGCGCTTATCTGCTGATACGTCGCCGGGACGGGGGATCAGGCCCGCGGGGGAGTGCCGGACTGCTTCTCGAGCAGGTCGCGGATCTGGATCAGAATCTCCTGCTCGGTGGGCAGCTTCGGCTCCTGGGCCGCCTCGGTGAGGCCGGCGCGGGCGGCGGCTAGAGCCTTGATGTGGTTCATCGGGTACACGAAGACGAAGTAGACCACGACGGCGACCGCGAAGAAGCTGATGACGGCGCTGATCAGGTCACCGAGCGGGAACGTGACGTCCTGCCCGTAGATGCCCTCGATCGTCGGGCCGAACTGCCCCATGGCATCCGCTCTATAGAAGAGAGCGACCAATGGATTGATTATGCTCGACACGATCGAGTTGACGATCGCCGTGAAGGCACCACCGATGACGACGGCGAC
>DMUE01000054.1:0-1779 GCA_003476465.1 Microbacterium sp.
CTCGCCATCAGCAAGTTCGTGTTCGAAATGGGCGACATCGTGCATCTGGACCGCGTCTTGAACGCCGTGCGCCGCATCGACGCCGTCTACGACGTCTATCGCGTCACAACGGGCTGACCCGATACGCGCGTCCCTTCGCGGAGGTGGCGCTCCAGATGGCGCCGTGCCGCCGTCATGCCCGGCAACCGCCCATGGGCCTCGATCCGCGTGATCGCCTCCTCGGCGCGCGCCAGGCCGGTCTCGACGAGTACGGCGACGACGGCGACCGCACGCTCGTGGTTTTCGGGTTCGCGGATGCGTCGTGAGACATCCACCAGCGTCCGCAACGGCGACGTGACGAAAACGCCCGCAATCTCCAGGACATCCGCGTCCTCGGCACCGACATCGTGGAAGACGGAGCGTTTGTCTATGAGGTTGCCCACGCGATGAGCCGCACGCCGCATGACGGCATGCCGGGCGGGTGGATCATCGAGGGCTCCGTACACCCACGCGGCGCTCCAGAGGCACGCCACCAGGCGTCCGCCGCAGATCGCCCGGAGTGAGGCCGCGCGCATCGCCATGCTCTCGATAGCGTCCGCGGGCATGTAGCCCTCGCCTATCTCAACAACGTCGCCGTCTAGCCGCGCAGCCGACAGTTCTGCTGAGGAGAGGCGCTCACCGGGGAGGTAGACAAGTGGCCAGAGCATGCGACCGATTGAATCGCATGATGGTCACGAGACGGATGTCTCGGTGTGATCTGTGGAGAAGTCCTCCCCGCGTGCCGCGTCAGACGGTCATCGACTCAGCCGTCGACGACCTGGAGCCACGTGCGCCGCGTTTCCAGATCGGCGGAGATGCGCTCGGCAGCGGCGCTGTCACCCTTCGCGTTGGCGGCCGCGAGTTCGGCTTCGAGCCTGCCGATCGCCTCTGCGAGCTGACGCGCCATGTCACCGGCGCGCGCCTGGGTCTCGGGATTGTTGCGCTTCCAGTCCACCTCTTCGCGGGCCTTGAGCGCCTGCTCGATCTTGCGCATCCCTACGTCGAGCGACCGATCGCGCTCGCGCGGCGAAACCCCGCCGATCTCGTCCCACCTGCGCTGGATGGAGGCCAGCAGCGAACGTGCGGCGCTCAGGTCGCGCTCGTCCGCGACGGCCGCGGCTTCGACGAGCAGTGCCTGCTTGGCCTCGATCTTGGGTGCGGACTCGGCCACTTCGGTGGCCTCTTTATCGGCCCGTGAGGCATACAGCGCATCGCCCGCCGCTTTGAACTTGGCCCACAGCGAATCGTCGACCTTCTTGCCCGCGCGACCGGCGGCCTTCCATTCGTCCAACAGCGCGCGGTAGAGCGGGATGCCCTCCTCGCCCTTGGGCAAGAGCGCCTCAGCTCGCTCGACCAGCCGCGCCTTGCGATCTCGAGCGCCCTTGTGCGTCTCGTCCAGCTCGGCGAAGAATTCACGACGATGCTTCTCGACGGTCGCCCGCGCCTCGCGGAAACGCTTCCAGAGGTCCTGGGACTCGCGCTTCGGCAGCCGAGGGCCGTTCTGCTGGTGCGCCTGCCACGCTTCGAACAGTTCGTTGAGCTCCTGCGTCGCCTGCTTCCACTGCACCGCCTTCGGGTCCTTCGCCGCGAGGGCCTCGGCACGAACGACCAGCTCGGTGCGTTGGACGAGGGCCGCGACGACAGCCTGCCTGGCCGCGGCGGCCTCGTTCGCCGTTGCGGCACTCAGTGCCTCCAGGAGCGCATCGACTCGTCCCCTGAGGTGGGCGAGGTTGCCGACCGCCGAGGCGCCGTCGATCTCGG
>DMUE01000054.1:1836-2975 GCA_003476465.1 Microbacterium sp.
GTCGGGAGCGGAAGCAGGCTCGGGGGACACGATGCACCTCTTGCTGTGGGGGGCGGAAAACCTCAGCCTAGTACGACGGTCCGATCAGGTCAGAGGGTGAACTCCGGTGCCGGAGTCGGGTTGGGCGAGACGCTCGGGAAGGGCGACATCGACGGGGACGGCGTCCCCTCGGGCGCCGGCGCGCCGGGCCCGACCGAGTAGAAGGCGAACTGGCCGCCGATCGCGGCCAGGATGACCAATCCGCCGACCACGGCGGCGCCGATCGTGTCGCGCCGGCGGCGTCTCAGCTGCGATTCGCGCAGCTGGAGGCGTGCCTGGTAGACGCGTGTTCGCTCGCGCTCTGCGCGCTCCCTGTCCGGCTTGGCCACCATCTGCTCCCCTGGTCGATCGCCTGAACTCTACGCAGGGGCGCCAGAGCGCGCCAAACCCGCGCGCTGACGCAGCGGAGCGCATCGGGCGGGCAGGGTCCCGGCAGCGCCGGGTGCGGGACGCCGCGACTAGCCTGGAACGGTGACGGGTACGCAGGCATTGTTCCAGGGGTCGACGCCTTTGGCCGTGCGCATGCGCCCGTCATCTCTCGACGAGATTGCGGGCCAGGAGCACCTGCTGCACCCCGGATCGCCCCTGGTCGCTTTGGCTGACCCGAAACGTGCCTCGACCGGTGCTGTCTCGCTCATCCTGTGGGGTCCGCCGGGCACGGGTAAGACGACGCTCGCCCAAGCGATCGCGCGATCGTCGGGCCGGCGCTTCGTGGAGCTCTCGGCGGTGACCGCCGGCGTCAAGGACGTGCGCGAGGTCATGCAGGAGGCCCTCACGCAGCGGGACCTTTACGGGATGTCGACGATCCTCTTCCTCGATGAGATCCACCGCTTCACCAAGGCGCAACAGGATGCCCTGCTGCCCGGCGTCGAGAACGGGTGGGTCGTCCTGATCGCGGCGACCACGGAGAATCCCTCGTTCTCGGTGGTCTCGCCCCTGCTTTCTCGTTCCCTCTTGCTGACGCTTCGTCCCCTCTCCGACGACGAACTCGGCTCGCTGCTCGATCGCGCGGTCACGGATGCTCGCGGCCTGGCGGGTTCCGTGACCGTCGATCCGGCGGCCCGCGCCGCCCTGATCCGATTATCCTCGGGCGATGCGCG
>DMUE01000054.1:3014-7866 GCA_003476465.1 Microbacterium sp.
GGTGAGGATCCGCGGTTCATCGCGCGCCGCCTGATCATCTCCGCCGCGGAGGACATCGGGCTCGCCGACCCGCAGGCGCTGCCCATGGCGGTGGCGGCTGCGGAGGCTGTGCAGTTCATCGGCATGCCCGAAGGGCGCATCCCGCTCGCGGAGGCGACCGCATATCTCGCCACCGCGGCCAAGTCGAACGCCGCGTACCTCGCCATCGACAAGGCGATCGCCGATGTGCGCGGGGGACGAGCGGGAAGCATCCCACTGCACCTGCGTGATGCGCATTACGCGGGGGCTGCGAAGCTTGGCCACGGCAGGGGATACGTCTACCCGCACGACACCGAGGTGGGCGTGGCGCGACAGCAGTACCTGCCCGACCCGCTGCGCGGGGTTCGCTACTACGAACCGACGCCCCGCGGCGCGGAACGAGACATCCGCACGCGCCTGGACAAGATCCGCCGAATCCTGGGCTCAGAAGACTGACGTGCTAGGATCGTCCCCGGCCTAGTTTCTGTCGAGCGTGCGGCTGCGCGAGAAGAAGCGACGGGTGTCGTCCTGTAGCCGGACGCCCCTGGCACACCCCTCTTCACTTCGCCCGGCGCGCTGCGTGCGAGCCGAGGTAATCCACGTTCGTACGTCCCGAAAGGTAAACGTGTCCACTAAGTCACGGACCCGCAGCAAGACCCGCCTCTCCCGCGCGCTGGGCATCCCCCTGACCCCGAAGGCTGCCAAGTTCCTCGAGAAGCGCCCCTACGCCCCGGGCGAGCACGGCCGCTCGAAGCGCAAGCAGGACAGCGACTACGCCGTCCGTCTGCGCGAGAAGCAGCGTCTTCGCGCCCAGTACGGCATCCGCGAGGCGCAGCTGCGCAACACGTTCAACGAGGCACGCCGCCAGTCCGGCCTGACCGGTGAGAACCTGGTCGAGCTGCTCGAGCAGCGCCTTGACGCTCTCGTCGTGCGCTCCGGTTTCGCCCGCACCACGGCGCAGGCCCGCCAGCTCGTCGTGCACCGCCACATCCTCGTCGACGGCCAGCTCGTCGACCGCCCGTCCTTCCGAGTGAAGCCGGGTCAGATGATCCACGTCAAGCCCAAGAGCGAGGGCACCGAGCCGTTCCAGGTCGCCGCCGCCGGTGGTCACGCCGACGTTCTGCCCCCGGTTCCGGGCTACCTCGAGGTCGACCTGTCGACGCTCCAAGCGCGCCTGGTCCGTCGTCCGAAGCGCGCGGAGGTCCCCGTCACCTGTGACGTGCAGCTCGTCGTCGAGTACTACGCGGCGCGCTAGCACCGCGGAGTACCGAGGGGCGTCCGATCCGCAAGGGTCTGGGCGCCCTTCGTCGTCGGACACTACGATGGAGGGATGCCGTTGATGCGGCTCCTGAGTGCGAGGAAGTGGTGATATGAAGAGCCTGCTCTGGTTTCTGATCGGCATCGTCGGCGGTTTCGCCGCCGCCCACGTGATCAACAACAATCCGACCGGTCGTGAGCTGCTCGCCGAGGTCGATGCCCGAATCGGGGAGTTCACCGACCGGATCGGCGAGGCCTATCGGGGACAGGAAGCGAAGTTCGAGGACTTCGTCAGTGAGACCAAGGATGCGATGGCAGAGGCCAAGGGCGCGCTCTCCCGCGCTGTCGATTCGGCGACGGACTCCGTTTCTGACGTCGCCTCCGACGCGGGGGCAGTCGTCGCAGACGCAACCTCGGACGCCGCGTCTGCGGCCAGGGACTGATCCCACCCCGGCTTTCCCGGCCACCGGCACCCGGTGGCCGGTTGCTCACGCGCTGACCCCTGCGAGGAATTCCGCTCATGAAGACCGCCGAGATCGCTCAGCGCTACCTCGACTATTTCCAGAAGAACGGTCACGTGATCGTGCCGAGCGCTTCGCTCGTGACCGACGATCCCGCGCTGCTGTTCACGGTCGCCGGCATGGTGCCGTTCATCCCGTACCTCAGCGGCGATGTACCCGCGCCGTACGCTCGAGCGGCCGACGTGCAGAAGTGCATCCGCACGCTCGACATCGAAGAGGTCGGCCACACCCCGCGGCACGGCACGTTCTTCCAGATGCTCGGCAACTGGTCGTTCGGCGACTACTTCAAAGAAGACGCCATCCGCTTCGCCTGGGAGCTTCTGACGACGCCCGACGCGGAGGGCGGGCTGGGCTTCGACCCGAAGGATCTCTGGGTCACCGTCTACGAAGAGGACGACGAGGCACACGAGCTGTGGCGCACTCTGACCGACCTCCCCGAAGAGCGCATTCAGCGTCTCGGCAAGGAGACCAACTACTGGTCGACCGGTCTTCCCGGCCCCGCCGGCCCGTGCTCCGAGATCTTCTTCGACCGTGGTCCCGCCTACGGNNATGCAGTACGAGATCGCCAACGTGCGTTCGAAATACGACTTCGACATCGTCGGCGAGCTGCCGGACAAGAACATCGACACAGGCATGGGGCTCGAGCGCGTCGCGTTCCTCAAGCAAGGCGTCGACAACATGTACGAGACCGACCAGGTGCGTCCGGTCCTCGACCGTGCGGTGGCGCTTTCGGGGGGCACCTACGGCGCGGACCGTCAGGACGACATCCGCTTCCGCGTCGTCGCCGACCACGTCCGCTCGTCGCTGATGCTGCTCTCGGACGGGGTCACCCCCTCGAACGAGGGGCGGGGCTACATCCTGCGCCGCCTGATGCGCCGCGCCATCCGTTCCATGCGCCTCCTCGGGGTCGAGGGACCGACCTTCGCGGAACTGTTCGCCGCGTCGCGCGACGCGATGAAGGAGTCGTACCCGGTCGTCGCGAGCGACTACCCGCGCATCGAGCAGTACGCCCTCGCGGAAGAAGCGGCGTTCCTGCGGACCCTCGCCGCCGGGTCGAGTCTGCTCGACGAGTCGGTCGTTCAGATGAAGGATGCCGGGGGCACGACGATCTCGGGCTCCGAGGCGTTCCTGCTGCATGACACCTACGGCTTCCCGATCGACCTCACCCTGGAGATCGCCCAGGAGGCCGGCCTGACAGTGGATCGCGCGGCGTTCGATGCGCTCATGCTCGAGCAGCGCACCCGGGCGAAGGCGGACGCCAAGTCGCGCAAGCGCCAGCTCGCCGACACGAGCGTCTATCGCGAGATGCGTGCGCTCGGTGAGACGGCGTTCACGGGGTACACCGACCTCGAGACGGAGTCCCGCGTGCTGGGCATGCTCGTCGACGGCGTGCCCGTCGACCGCGCCCGTGCGGGACAGATCGCCGAGGTGATCCTCGCCGAGACGGCGCTCTACGCCGAATCCGGCGGTCAGGTCGCCGACAAGGGCGTCATCGTCGGCCCGGGCTACGAGCTCGAGGTGCTCGACGTGCAGCGACCCGTTCCGGGTCTGATCAGCCACACCGTCGAGGTGACGACGGGCGAAGTCGGTGTCGGCCAGCCTGCGACGACCGTCGTGGACGCCCTCAATCGTCGCGCAGCGCAGCAGGCGCACTCGGCGACCCATCTGATCCACGCCGCCCTCCGGGACACCCTCGGGTCTTCTGCGACGCAGACCGGATCGCTCAACCGCGCCGGGTACCTGCGTTTCGACTTCGCCTGGGGGCAGGCTCTGTCCGACGCGACCAAGTCCGAGATCGAAGAGGTCGCCAACAACGCGGTGCGCGACAATCTCGAGGTCACCACGCGCGTCCTGTCTCTCGACGAGGCGAAGGCGGCGGGGGCGCAGGCTCTCTTCGGCGAAAAGTACGGCGACGTTGTGCGAATGGTCGACATCGGGGGACCGTGGTCACGCGAGTTGTGCGGTGGCACCCACGTGTCCACCAGCGCGCAGATCGGGCTGATCAACCTCGTCGGTGAGCAGTCCGTCGGTGCATCCAACCGCCGCGTCGAGGCGCTCGTCGGTGTGGAGGCATTCCGCGANNCGCGCGCTGCGGGATCGGGTGCCGGCGCTGACCCAGACAGCATCGGCCGTTTCGGGGACGGCCCTCGTGGCCGAATCCGTCGGCTCCGTGGCGTCGCAGGACGACCTGCGCCGACTCGTCACGGCCGTGCGCGACCGCCTCGGTGGCGGGCCGGCAGTCGTCGCGCTCGGCGGCGACATCGACGGCCGCGCCGTCGTGATCGTCGCCACCAACGAAGCCGCACGCGCCGCGGGGGCGAAAGCGGGTGCCCTCGCCAAGGGTGCCGCCGCCGCGCTGGGTGGGGGTGGCGGCGGTCGCGACGACGTCGCGCAGGGCGGCGGAACGGATCCCTCGGCGATCCCCGCGGGACTGGCCGCGGTCCGCTCCGCTCTCGAGGCTCGCGCCGCGTGAGCGGGTTCCGACCGGGCGTGCGACTCGGAATCGATGTCGGCACCGCCCGTGTCGGTGTGGCACGCTCCGACCGTGACGGTCTGCTCGCGACGCCCGTGGAGACCGTCCCGCGCGCATCCGGCGATCCCGTGACCCGCGTGGCGGAGATCGCCCGGGAGCTCGACGCGGTCGAGATCGTCGTCGGTCTGCCGATCAGCCTGGCCGGGCGAGAGACCGCGTCGACCGTGGACGCCCGCGACTTCGCGGGCGCGCTGGCCGAAGCATCCGATGTGCCCGTTCGCCTGCTCGACGAACGCCTGACGACCGTGACGGCCAACGATGCGCTTCGCCGTTCTGGGCGTACCCAGCGCGCGTCCCGTAGCATTGTGGACCAGATCGCGGCGGTCGTGCTCTTGCAGCAGGCTCTCGACGTCGAGAAGCGGACGGGGCTGCCGGCCGGTCAAGCCGCTCTGCCCGAGGAGTAGTTCGATGCCCGACGACAAGCGCCCCGACGAGGACCGCCTCGCTGACCTGTTCGGGAAGCTGCCTGATCCCCGCAGACGGACGGTGGAAGATCGCCCCGAGCGCGAGGGCTCCGCGCCAG
>DMUE01000112.1 GCA_003476465.1 Microbacterium sp.
TGCACCGAGCAGTCGCGCTCGAACAGATGCACGGTGTGCCCCGCCGCGTCTGCGAGGATCTGCACCTCGATGTGGCGCGGCCGGACGACCGCCTGCTCGAGGAACATGCGCGGGTCGCCGAACGCGCTGTCGGCCTCGCGCATCGCCTCGGCGAGGGCCGGAGCGAGTTCACCCGGGCTCTCGACCCGGCGCATCCCGCGTCCACCGCCGCCCGCGACAGCCTTGGCGAAAAGCGGAAAGCCGATACCGTCGGCCTGAGCGAGCAGCTCGTCGATATCACCGGACGCCTCGGTCGAGGCGAGCACGGACACCCCCGCCGCGGCGGCGTGGTGCTTCGCGGTGACCTTGTTGCCCGCCATCTCGAGCACCGGCGCCGGCGGCCCGATGAATGCGATGCCGTTGGCTTTCGCCCGCTCGGCCAGCTCGGGATTCTCGGAGAGAAAGCCGTACCCGGGATAGATCGCATCGCATCCGCTCTCGAGGGTGACACGGATGATCTCGTCCACGTCGAGGTAGGCGCGAACCGGGTGTCCGCGCTCGCCGATCTCATAGGCCTCGTCCGCTTTGAGGCGATGCAACGAGTTGCGGTCCTCATAGGGATAGACGGCAACGGTTTGCGCGCCGATCTCATAGGCCGCACGGAACGCGCGGATGGCGATCTCACCACGATTCGCGACAAGGATCTTGCGGAACATGTCACCTCACGGCTTAGGTGCGTCGACCTGAGTGTGTTCCCTAGCCTAGGGGACGGTAACGTAGACGCTTGTGCACGTACTCAGCGTCAGCTCTCTGAAGGGCGGGGTCGGAAAGACCACCGTGACGCTCGGTCTTGCCTCCGCGGCGTTCGCTCGTGGCGTCCGGACCCTCGTCGTCGACCTCGACCCGCAGTCGGACGTCTCGACCGGCATGGATATCCAGGTCGCCGGCCGGCTGAACGTCGCAGACGTGCTCGGAAACCCGAAGGAGAAGGTCGTCCGGCAGGCGATCACATCGAGCGGATGGGCCAAGGTCCACCCCGGCACGATCGATGTGCTGATCGGCAGCCCGTCGGCCATCAACTTCGACGGGCCGCATCCGAGCGTGCGCGATGTCTGGAAGCTGGAAGAGGCGCTCGCGACGATCGAGGCGGACTACGACCTCGTGCTCGTGGACTGCGCTCCGTCCCTGAACGCCCTGACGCGCACCGCCTGGGCGGCGAGCGATCGGGTCATCGTCGTTTCGGAGCCCGGTCTGTTCTCGGTTGCCGCCGCGGACCGCGCCCTGCGCGCGATAGAAGAGATCCGTCGGGGCCTGTCCCCCCGGCTGCAGCCCCTCGGGATCGTCGTCAACCGGGTGCGTCCGCAGTCGATCGAGCACCAGTTCCGCATAAAAGAGCTGCGTGACATGTTCGGGCCGCTCGTTTTGTCCCCCCAGCTGCCGGAGCGCACGTCCCTGCAGCAGGCGCAGGGAGCGGCGAAGCCCCTGCACATCTGGCCCGGTGATTCCGCACAGGAACTCGCGGCCGACTTCGACGCACTGCTCGACCGCGTCATGCGCACCGGCCGTATCCCCGTTCCCGGTGACGCCCGCGTCTAGCGTGGGGGCGCGCTAGACGCGTTGTAGAGCGAGCATCAGCGAGACGCCAAACGTCGCCTCGCGGCTGTGCGGAACGTGGTCAGGCGGTGCGGGCGGACCGGCGGGCGGCCAGCTCGTCGATCGTGTCGACCGCCTGGGGGTCGAACTCGACGAGCGTCGACTCGACCTCACGGAGGACCTTGCCGACCGCGATGCCGAATACGCCCTGACCACGGCTGACGAGGTCGATGACCTCGTCGTTGGAGGTGCACAGATAAACGGATGCTCCATCGCTCATGAGCGTCGTACCTGCGAGGTCACGGATGCCCGCCGCCCGCAACTGCTCCACCGCGGTGCGGATCTGTTGCAGCGAGATGCCGGTGTCGAGAAGACGCTTGACGAGCTTCAGCACGAGGATGTCGCGGAAGCCGTAGAGGCGCTGCGACCCGGAGCCGCTCGCGCCGCGAACCGTCGGTTCGACCAGTTCGGTGCGGGCCCAGTAGTCGAGCTGACGATAGGTGATCCCGGCGGCGCGGGCGGCGATGGCACCGCGATAACCGACCTCGTCGTCCATCGCGGGAAGCCCGTCGGTGAACAACAGATCCGAGTGGAATCGTGTCTCGTCGGCGAGTTCGTCAGCGTTCATCGCGTCCTCCTCGCCTGGTGCCGAGACGCACGTGCGCGGCTCACACCCCACGCTAGGACACCCGCAGCCAGGCGGCAACGACATCCGTCACGACACGCCGAGCGACACGGCATGCCCGTCACCGGTGTCACGGAAGCAACCGTGCGAGGGCGGCACGGACGAAGATCGCGCGCACCTCGTCGAGCCGCCGTGCCAGTTCGGGACCGACCTCGTGCGCCTGCGCGCGGGACGACGGATCCGGTCGATGCATAAGCGGAGCGAGCGCCTGTTCGATGAGCGAAACGTCACGTTCGGCGCTCTGTCGCACCGTGCGTAGATGTCGGGGCTCGATGCCATGCCCCTCGAGGGACACAACGGCCCGCAAGAGGGTGACACTCGGCTCGCCGAAGGACTCGGCAGCGGGGAGGATGCCGGAAGACACCGCCTCGTTGAAGAGCTGGAGGGACGCACCAGCGGTCCGGAGCAGCTCGTCGCGTCGGTAACGACGTCCCTGCGGGTGAATGGTCGGGGGAGGCTGTTGCGCGGGGTGCGTGGGCTCGCGCCCCTCGTCGAGGTCGCTGAGGTACTCGCGGATGACGTTGAGTGGGAGGTAATGATCTCTTTGCAACTGGAGCGCCAGCCGCAGCCGATCGACGTCGGCCGACGAGAACTTGCGATAGCCGGACTCGGTCCGCGTCGGGGTGACGATGCCCTGCACCTCGAGGAAACGGAGCTTGGAGGTCGTCAGGGTGGGAAATTCGGGCGTCAGGCGTGCGAGTACCTGCCCGATGCTGAGCAGGCCGGCACCGGGCGCAGAGCTTCGAGAGAGAGCCCCGGGCATCAGCCGTCCGCTGGCGGGGGCAGGTCGACCGGCGAGATGAAGAAGGTGAGACGGAACTTTCCGATACGCACCTCGGCACCGTTCACCAGCAGAGCGCGATCCACTCGCTCACCATCGACGTAGGTGCCGTTGAGCGAGCGCTGGTCGACGATCTCGAAGCCCTCGTCGCGCCGGGTTATCTCGGCATGACGGCGAGAAACGGTGACGTCGTCGAAGAAGATGTCCGCTTCGGGATGACGACCGATCGTCGCAACCTCTGCATCGAGCAGATAACGCGCACCGGCCGTCGGGCCGGACCTCACCAGGAGCAGAGCCGCCTTTGCCGGCAACGCCGAAATCGCATCGAGTTCGGCCTGGGACAACTCCGAGCCGAAAGGCACGAAAGAGAGGTCGGAATCGTGTCCGAACGTCTGGGTGGTGTCGGGCGTCGAATGCGCCGACTCCGCCTCGCGGCGCACGGCCTGGGGCGCATGGTCTTGCTGTTCTGGCACGCTGTCCTCCTCGCGGTCCAGACTAGCCGATCGGACCCGCCCGCGATGGGCCGGGTGTGCGCCGATGCTCCTTCGGAAAACACCCCCCACCCTCGCATAGGCTCGGTGCGTGATCTCCGCGCCCCGTCACCGCCCGTCCACCGCCCGCCGGCTCGGGATCGGGGTCCTTCTCAGCGCCCTCTGCGCACTCTTCGTCTCGATCCCGACCGCCGCGTTCGCGCACGACGAATTGATCGGCAGCTCACCCGCGGACGGCGAGGTCGTCGATACGGCGCCTGCGTCGATCGATCTGCGATTCAGCTCGAACCCCCTCGAGGG
>DMUE01000077.1:0-5113 GCA_003476465.1 Microbacterium sp.
ATCGGTGAGGACCGCCCGCGGTTCTCCATCCTGCAAGACGAGTGCGAAGCCGTCGGCACCGGCGAGCGCTGCCGCATCCGCAACGGATTCGACGCGCTTCTGCGCCAGGTACAGGCTCACGGCGTTCGCGCCGACCAGGATCACCGCGATCGCCAGCACGGCGTAGCCGAGGGTCAGCAGGAGGACCGAACCCTCATCGCCCGGATCTCCTTCGGCACCAGTACCGGCACCACCATCGTGCGCGACGCGCCTCACTCGGCGCCCCAGAACCGTGAGACCTTGTGCACCGCCGACGCGGACACCGGCACGCTCGCGATGCGATCGAGCCCGAGGACGGGCGGCACGAGCGGAAGCGAGACGCTGGCCGCGACCGACACGACCATGATCGCCCCGGCGCGCGGGCATGCTCGGCCGGCGGGGACGCAGGCGAACTCGACCGCGATCGTGGCCGGATCGATGCCGTATTCCTCAGCCGTCGCCCCCAGCACCGCTACCGCGCGGGCCTCGGCGGCTGCAGCATCCGGAGCCATCGCGACCGCCCGCGCCAGATGCCGGGCACCGGATTCCACGCCGAGCGCATGGGACTGGATGATCCCGAGCGACGCGATGAGGTAGACCAGCGGCACGAGCAACAGCAGGCCGACGACGACGAACTCGAGCGGCGCTGAGCCGTCGTCGCCGGATGACAGGTCTTCGCACCTACTCGAGCGCTTCGGCCGGTGCATGCGCGCTCACCTCCAAGGCCCAGGGCACGCCGGTCAGCCCGACAAGCGGCAGGGTTGTGCGCACCGTCACCTCGACCGCCGGATACCCGAGGTCGTCGGTCGTCCGAGCGAAGACGTCCTCGGCGAACGACTCGCCCACCGTGCGTCCGATCAGCTCGCGCGTCCGGGCGGCACCCTCCGCGAGCGACGTGTCTGCGAGGGCGGCGCGGTGCGCACCCTCGACCGCCGCGTCGTGCACGACGTTGCGAACGTAGACCGCCACCCCGAACTGGATGATCGCCAGGGTCAGCACGGTCAGCACCACGCCGACGAGGACGAACTCGACCGACGCGGAGCCGCGCTCATCGGAACCGAGACCGCCGAGCCGTCGTGTCTGCTGAATCATGCGGCGCGTCAGAAGCCCGAGACCTGTGCGATCGCCTGCTCGAAGAGCTGGCTGAGCGCGGGACCCGCCAACGCCCATATCAAGACCACGAGTCCGGCGGTCATCAACGTGATCAACACCCAGCCGGGGACGTCTCCGCGCTCGTCGCGCGCCAGGTTCCGGAGCCGCCGGAGCGACAGGTGCCTCGGTCTGGACTCCGAATCATCGCCGCTCACGTTCTTCGTCAGGTCTGGTGTCACCGCTGCGTTCATATCGGTCCTTTCATAGGGGGTGTCAGCCGAGCCCCAGGCGCAGCATGAAGACGCCCGGATAGACGGCGTAGATAACGGATAGGGGCAAGATGAGAAAGACGAGCGGAATCAGCATGAGGATCTCCGATCGCCCCGCTTTTTCGATCAGGTCGTGTCGTGCCGCCTCCCGGGCATCCTGCGCCTGCGCCTGAAGCACCTGCACAAGCGGCGCTCCCCGCTCGATGGCGGCGACCAGCTGGTCGACTGCCCTCGAGAACGCGGGCAGTTCCAGGCGCTTCGAGAGGGCACCGAGAGCTTCGGCGAGCGAGGACCCCGTGCCCGCTTCGAGGACGACTCCCGAAAGCTCACGCGACAACTCGCCGCTGCCGATCGTGCCCACGCGGCGCAGAGCGTCCAACAGGCTCTCCCCGGCCGACAGGCAGAGCCCGAGGAATTCGAGAACCGGCGGCAGCTCGTCCTGCAGGCGCGCCCGTCGAGCCTGTGCCGCTCTCTGGAGCAGCACATCGCAGAGGAGGACGCCGGCGATCGCCGCTATCACCGGCACCATCGCGGCGACCGGCGTGAAACGCCCCGCGAGCGTCACGGCGATCAGAACCACGGCCCCCGCCAGCAGGCCCCCGATCCCCCACGCCAGTTGGCGCACCCGAAACTCCTCGACCCCGTCCGCACGGCCCGCCTGCGCCAACCGGCGAGAGATCGTCGCCGAACTCCCGAGCACGCTCGCGAAGCGGACGCCTGCTGCCGTGAACGCCGCACCGATCGTCGGCACAGCCCAGGCATCGCTCGCCAGCCACGGCGTCGTACCCCGGGGGTCCGTCACATCACGCACATACGGGGCGATCCGCCGCTCGAGCGGAAGGGCGCGCCACCGCGGCAGCAACGCGATCAGCAGCCAGGCGCCCGCTCCGAACCCGCTGCCCAAGAGCACCCCGAGCGCGGCCGCACTCACCGATCCCGCGCTCACCCGAGCCACCTTCGCGGTTCGGGAAGTCGCCCGAGACCGAGCATCAGCCGGTACGCGAGGATCGAGGCGAAGCCACCAGCGATCACGAGCGCGATACCTTCGGGGCTCGCATAAGCTCGCGCCCCCTCCGGCCGCAGCGACAGGAGCGCGAGAATTGCCCACGGCGCAACCACACCGAGCACAGCTGCCCCGCGGATCCAGGATTGGCGCGCCTCGACCTCCGATCGGAGAGCGGCATCCGCCCGGACGGCAGCGGAGAGCGCCCGCAGCACGGCGGGCAACTCCGTGCCGCCGACGTGCCGCGCCATCCGCAGCGTCTCGACGATCCGATCCGCGATCGAGTCGGCCAGCAGAGCCTTCAACCGCAAGGCGCTCGAATCAAAGTGCCCAGATGCGGCAATGTCGCGGGCGAACGAGGCGAACGCGGGACGCAGCAGCGGCGGCGCCGAAACCGCGAGGCTCGAGACCGCATCAGGGAGCGACATGCCCGCCCGCACCGCCGACACGAGGTGGTCGCAGACATCCGACCACAGCCCGCGACGGGCCCGGATCAGGTGCGTTCGCTTGGATCGCAGCCACAGCACCGGCGCCGCAGCGCCGAACGCTGCGGCACACACCGCGAGCACCGGAACTTCGAGAACGAGCCAGACGACCGCCGCGGCGACAACGGCGAGCAGCAGGCAGACAGTCGCGAGCACGCGCGGACGCACGTGGGACATCCCCGCTTCTTCGAGCAGACGCGCAGCTGCGCCGTGGTCCTCGCGCGGCTGCCGAGGGGCAGAAGGAGGCCACAACCACGGAGACAGAGCGAACAAGAGGCCGGCCGCGAGCAGGCCGCCCCACAAGAAGCTCATGATTGACCGCCGACTGCTCGGGTCTCGATCGTGCCGTCGACGATGCGCCCCGTCGTGGCGCGGATCTCGCGCACCGAACGACGCCCGCCGCCGGCACGCGTGCAATGCACGACGAGATCCACGCCCGTCGCGATCGCGGGCAGGACGAACGCCGAGTCGATGTTCCGACCGGCCAGGAGGGGCAGTGCGGCGAGCTTGGCAAGCGCGTCGTCGGCGCTGTTGGCGTGGATCGATGCCATACCCGGCACTCCCGTATTGAGCGCCAGCACGAGATCGAGGGCCTCGGCGTCCCGCACTTCGCCGACGACCAGCCGGTCAGGGCGCATCCGCAACGCCTCTTTCACGAGACGCCGAAGGGACACCTCGCCCGTGCCTTCGAGACTGGGTTGCCGCCCCTGCAGCGCCACGATGTCGGGCACATCGACACCGAGCTCGAAGGTCTCCTCGACGGTAACGACCCGATGATGTGCGGGGCAGGCAGCGATCAGCGCGGCCAGGAGGGTCGTCTTTCCCGCGTGCGTCGGGCCCGACACCAGGATGCTTCGCCCCTGCATGACCGCATCGCGAAGCACGTCCGCATCGTCGTCGCGGAGCGACCCGAGTGCCACCAGGGCATCGAGGTCGCGGTACGCAGGGGTGAACTTGCGGATGTTGACGGACCAGTGCCGGCGCGTGATGTCCGGGATGACGACGTGTACACGCGAGCCATCCGGCAGGGAAGCGTCGACGAAGGGCTGACTCAAGTCGACGCGACGGCCGGTGGGATGCAGCATCCGTTCGACCAGGTCGCGCACCTGCTCGTCGGTCAGCCGCACGGGCAAGCGTTCCGCGACTCCGAGCCTCGCGGCGAACACGCGGTCGGGCGCGTTGATCCAGATCTCCTCGACACCCGGATCGTCGAGGTAGGGCTGAAGCGGCCCGAGGCCCGTGACCTGCGCGAGGGCCGCTCGAACGCACGCGGCCTCGTCCTCGACCAGCGGAACCCCGCGTGCCAGTGCCACGTCGTTGTGTCGACGCACCTCGGCGAGTGCGAAGCGCTGCGCCGACGCAGGGTCGAGAGCCGGGTCGATCCGCTCGGCTCGTAGTCGGTCGCGCACCCGAGCCGCCACGACCGCCTCGGGAGCCCCTACCGGCGGGACGGCGGCGGGCTGGGCTGCGGGCGGGGCTGCGGTGGGGCTCGGGGCGGGCGACACACGGGCATCCTCGCAAGATGGCCGCCGAGGCAGCCGAAGTTATCCACAGGGCGGCTGCACGGCACCGTGGGCAAGCCCGCCCGGAAGCGCTATCGAATCCGAAAGGGGGCGGCACCGCGAGCACGACGAACAACGCCCAGACGGAGCGAGGACGAGGTGCTTCCGCCCGCGAACGTCGTGCTCCCGCGGGAACTCGGCGGACAGCGGCCAGCTGCATCGAGGCGCTTGAGCGCGATCAAGAACGCCTCGTCCTCACTCGAACCCGACTGGGTCAGGTCCTCGGCCTGATCGCGCAGGTGCTCCTCGAGTTCGTAGAGAGATCTACCTGCGCCGATAACCCGTGCCCGCCCGAGCGAGACACGCCATTGCTGCACGCCCTCATCCAGCGCCCCCTGTCAGGCCTCCGCCAGCACCGGGCCGTCTGCCCGGCCGCCCAAGACAGCCCCAGATGCCGCTGAGCGCGCGTGCCGCGGTCGCCCGCTGGGGGCGCTTCCCGATGAACTGTGCGCGTCCGGCATCCGGTAGTTGCGACGGGGCCGCCCCTCGGCCGATACGCCCCGTTCCGCCTCGATGCGCCCCGGGCAGTCGACGATGAAGCAACGGGAACAGCATGCCGTCCGACCATTCGAATGCACCCGCGGACAGCTCGCGAACGCGGCTCAGGATGGCGTAGCCATAACTGTCGCCGTCACGCAGGATCGCGAGTACCAGCGGTGCCGACATCACCGCCACCTGGTCTTT
>DMUE01000077.1:5140-6674 GCA_003476465.1 Microbacterium sp.
CTCTTCGCACATCCGCGGGGCGGGCGACCCGCCCCAGAACGACGGGAAAGTAACTCGTGCAGCCTGCAGCCCTCATCCCCTGGCTCGACCCCGAGACACTTATCGCGGCAGCCGGGCCCTGGGCACTCTTGGTCGTCTGCTTCATCATCTTCGCCGAGACCGGACTGCTCGTCGGCTTCCTCCTGCCCGGTGACACGCTGCTGATCATGGCGGGATTGCTGTCGCACGCGAGCGATGTCGCACCGAACGGTGTCTTCGGGATCAGCGTGTGGTGGGTGGCGCTGCTGATTGCGCTCGCCGCCTTTCTCGGAGGCGAGGCCGGCTACTACATCGGGCACAAAGGCGGCCCGGCGATCTTCGAACGCAAAGAATCCGGGCTGTTCAGCCGCAAGAACGTCGAGCGGACGAACGCATTCTTCGAGAAGTACGGCGGGCTGACCGTCATCATTGCGCGGTTCGTCCCCATCGTGCGCACATTCGCCCCCGTTGCCGCGGGTGTCGGGCACATGCCCTGGCGCCGCTACACGCTGTACAACTTCATCGGCGCCATGACGTGGGGCTTCGGACTCACCATGGCCGGGTATGTCATCGGTTTCATCCCGGGTCTCGGTGATTTCGTCGCCGAATACATCGATGTCATCCTGCTGGCCGCCGTGGCCGGCACGCTGCTCATCACCGTGTACCACTACCTCACGGAGCGCCATCAGGCCAGGAAGTCCGCGGCTGCCGGCGCGGACGTCGTCACCGATGCCGAAGAGGCGCAAGAACTCGTGCTCGAGCCCGAGGTGTTCGACAAGGCTCCCGAGATCGGCCACCACGACTCCGACCACGAGCACCTCCCCGGCACATAGCGGAGCGTCAACAACCCGGTCAGGACGCCTTCGCGGTCTTCTTCTTCGCGGCGGGCTTGGTTGCTGACTTCGAACCCGCGGAGGACTTCTTGGCCGAGGCATCCTTCTTCCCGCCACCGCCGTCGCGCTCAGCGCGGGACCGCTCGACACTCGCCCGCAGAGCCTCCATCAGGTCGATGACCTCGCCCCCCTTGTCTTCGTCCGCCGCCTCGCCGAAGGTCGCGGAGGTGTCGAGGGTGTCGCCCTGCTCGAGCTTCGCCTCGATCAGGGTCCGAAGCTCTCGCTGGTAGTCATCGACGAATTCTTCGGGCCGGAAGTCCTCGGCGAAGCTGTCGACCAGACTGGCCGACAACTCGAGCTCCTTGGCCGATATCTTCACCGGCTCATCGAGCGACGGGAAGGATGCCTCACGCACCTCATCGGCCCAGAGCAGCGTCTGCAGCACGAGTACGTCGCCCCGCACGCGAAGTGCCGCNNGACGACGAATCGGGCTCGAGGTAATACGAACGATCGAGCAAGATCGGATCGACCTGCGCAGACGGGACGAACTCCATGACCTCGATCTCGCGGCTGCGCTCGGCGGGGAGCGACGCGATGTCCTCCTTCGTCAGCACGACCGTCTGCTCGCCGTCGTCGAACGCTCGGTCGATATCGGCGTACGGCACGACCTCGCCGTCGATCTC
>DMUE01000195.1 GCA_003476465.1 Microbacterium sp.
ACCCGCAAGACCAAGACGGGATACTCGACGGATGCCGCGGTCCTCGCCGACCTGCAAGAGACGGCGCCGCATCCGTTCCTCAACCTGCTGCTCCAGCACCGCGAGGCGACGAAGCTGCGGCAGATCATCGAATCGCTCGACACCGCGATCCAGGACGACGGGCGCATCCACACGACGTACCTGCAGACGGGCAGCCAGACCGGGCGCCTGTCGAGCACCGACCCCAACCTGCAGAACATCCCCGTTCGCACCGAGGAGTCGCGCCGGATTCGCAGCGCCTTCGAGGTCGGCCAGGGCTACGAGGCCCTGCTCACCGCCGACTACTCGCAGATCGAGATGCGCATCATGGCGCACCTCTCGGAGGATCCGGGCCTGATCGAAGCCTTCAACTCCGGCGAAGACCTGCACCGGTTCGTCGGCGCGCGAGTCTTCGGCGTCGAGCCATCCGATGTCACCACGGCCATGCGCACGAAGGTGAAAGCGATGTCGTATGGCCTGGTCTACGGTCTCTCGGCCTTCGGACTGTCGAAGCAGCTGCGCATCGAGCAGGCCGAGGCTAAGCAGCTCATGATGGAGTACTTCTCCCGGTTCGGTGCCGTGCGCGACTACCTGCGCGCCTCAGTGGAGCAGGCCAAGATCGACGGGTACACGACCACCATCTTCGGACGCCGCCGCCCCTTCCCCGACCTGTCGAGCCCCAACCGCGTCCTGCGAGAGAACGCCGAGCGCGCCGCGCTGAACGCGCCCATCCAGGGCAGCGCCGCGGACATCATGAAGATCGCCGTGCTCGATATCCATGCCGCGCTGCGCGAGCAAGGGCTCGGGTCGCGCGTGCTGATGCAGATCCACGACGAACTGGTGCTCGAGGTCGCGCCGGGGGAGTGGGATGCCACCGAACAGGTCGTCCGTACGCGCATGGGCGGTGCCGCAAAGCTCTCGGTGCCGCTCGACGTGCAGATCGGTCGCGGTTCGGACTGGAACGAAGCCGCTCACTAGGCTCGAAGGATGACCGAAGCAACTCGTACGCCTACGCAGATCGACGCGATTGCCGAAACCTGGGTCGACACGCTCGCAGAGATCTCGCCCACGCTCGGCACGTACATCGGACGGATGGAGCACGCCGACCGCTTCGACGACTTCTCGCCAGAGGGACACACGCGGTTTGCAGAAGAAGCCCGACGCACGCTGACCGCACTCGACGGGGCCCAGCCGACCGATCCGGTGGACCAGATCACGCAAGGCGACCTGACCAGCGAGTTGCGGCTCGCGCTCGAGCTGCACGACATCCGCTGGAATCTGCGCGACCTGAATGTCATCGCTTCTCCCGCACAGGAGATCCGTGAGGCGTTCGACCTGATGCCGACCGAGACCGCCGACGACTGGGATGTCATCGCCCGCCGCCTCGGCGCGGTCCGCGGAGCGGTCGACGGCTATATCGAGACCCTCCGCGAAGGCATCCGGGCCGGCATCGTGCCCGCCCGGCGCCAGGTGGTCGAAGTCGTCACCCAGATCAATCGATACACGGCCGACAACGGCTTCTTCGCCCAGTTCGCCGGCGAAGCCGCACCTGCCGAGGGGCAGCTGCCGGCTTCATTGGCCCGAGAGCTCGCGGACCAGTCCGGTGCAGCACGCGTCGCGTACGAGCAGCTCGGCGTATTCCTGCGCGCCGAGCTCGCGCCCGCGGCGACAGAGGCCGACGCAGTGGGGCGAGATCTTTATGGGCTCCACTCCCGCCGATTCCTCGGCGCCTCGATCGACCTCGACGAGACGTACGAGTGGGGCCTCGAAGAGCTCGCGCGCATGGTCGCAGAGCAGGAGTCCATCGCGAACGAGATCCGTACCGGGGCGACCGTCGAAGAGGCCGTGGCGCTTTTGGAACAGGACCCATCACGCAAGCTCCACGGCACTGAGGAGCTGCGCGAATGGATGCAGGCGACCAGCGACCGAGCCGTCGCGGAGCTTGGCGCAACCCATTTCGACATCCCGAAGCAGATCAGCAGGCTGGAGTGCATGATTGCGCCCACGCAGGAAGGCGGCATCTACTACACCGGGCCGACCGACGACTTCTCGCGGCCGGGCCGGATGTGGTGGTCGGTTCCCGATGGTGTCGAAGAGTTCGACACGTGGCGCGAGTTGACGACCGTTTATCACGAGGGTGTCCCGGGGCATCACCTGCAGATCGGGCAGGCGGTGTACAACCGCGCACAACTGAACTCCTGGCGGCGGTTACTGGCCGGGACTTCCGGCCACGCCGAGGGGTGGGCCCTCTACGCGGAGCGTCTGATGCAAGACCTCGGCTATCTCGACGACCCGGCGGATCGACTCGGGATGCTCGATGGCCAGCGGATGCGTGCGGCCCGAGTGGTGCTCGACATCGGCGTGCACCTGGGTAAGCCCCGTCCCGACGGGGAGGGCGTATGGGATGCCGATTACGCGCTGGCGTTCATGGGCCGGAACGTCACCATGCCGGACGAATTCGTCCGCTTCGAGGTGAACCGATACCTCGGCTGGCCCGGACAGGCGCCCTCCTACAAGGTGGGGCAGCGCATCTGGGAGCAGGTCCGCGACGATTATGCCGCCGCACGAGGCGCCGAGTTCTCGATCAAGGAGTTCCACAGGCGGGCCCTCGACATGGGCGGGGTCGGTCTGGAGACCCTGCGCACGGCGCTCTTGCGCGACTGATCCCGTTGCGCGGGGATCCGCGGGAATGGCTGAGACCGACATCCGGTTACATTCCACTGAATAGAAAGGCGCGCTATGACGCTTCAACTCGGTCTCGATACCTTCGGAGACATCACCCGCGGATCGGACGGGTCGCTGGTCAGCCAGGCGCAGACCATCCGCGACGTCGTCGACGAGGCGGTACTCGCCGATCAGGTCGGCGTCTCATTCATCGGTCTGGGGGAGCACCACCGACGCGAATTCGCCATCACCAGTCCCGAGATCGTTCTGGGCGCGATCGCAAGCCGCACCGAGAACATTCGCCTCGGCACAGCGGTGACGGTTCTCTCGAGCGACGATCCGGTGCGTCTTTATGAGCGCTTCGCCACACTCGACGCCATCTCCCGGGGGCGTGCAGAGATCATCCTCGGCCGCGGATCGTTCATCGAGTCGTTCCCGCTGTTCGGCTACGAGCTGAGCGACTACGAAGTCCTCTTCGAAGAGAAGCTCGGCTTGTTCACGGAGTTGATGAAAGAGAAGCCGGTCACCTGGCAGGGCACAACCCGCGCTGCGCTGAACAACGCCGATGTCTTCCCGAAGACGGAGAACGGCTTGACGGCGTGGATCGGTGTGGGCGGCAGCCCCGAGTCCGTCGTGCGAGCTGCACGGCATGGTCTCAATCTGATGCTCGCGATCATCGGGGGACCGGCCGACCGCTTCCGCCCGTTCGTGGACCTCTACCACCGCTCTCTCACGGCCCTCGGCAGCGAACCGTTGTCGATCGGCGTGCATTCGCCGGGTCACGTGGCCGAGACCGATCAGCAGGCCTGGGAAGAGGCCTACCCGGGCTTCGAAGAGCTGAACAACACGATCGGCCGCGAGCGGGGTTGGCCGCCGTACAACCGGATGCGCTTCCAGCACGATGTCGGCCCGGAGGGCGC
>DMUE01000196.1 GCA_003476465.1 Microbacterium sp.
CCCGGTCGGGTACTCCCGGGGCTCGATCGTCATCTCGCTCACGGTGAAGATGTCGGCCTCGAACTCGGGTTCGTCGAGCTGGAACCGATCGCCCGAACGCGGATGCCAGACCAGGCCCGTTTCGCGCAGGGAGCGGGCGATGTCCGTCGAGATCATCTCTCCATCCTGCCGTCGGGCCGCCGCGTGGCGGCCGCATCCGGCCGATCCGAGCAGGCGCCCCCCGCACGGTGACGAGCGAGGGGAGACGATGCGGCAACTGCTCGGCCTACTCGGCAACTGACCCCGGCCCCGCCAGAAGCGCGCGGCGGGAGAATGGAGGGGTGTCCGACTTCGACCCCACCGCCCATCTATCCGACGACCTGATCGAGCGCATTCGCGCGCGCGCCGCGAAGCACGACCGCGACAACACCTTCCCCGACGACGACCTCGCCGACCTCAGCGCGGCGGGCTACCTCGCCATCCTCGTGCCGCGGGACCGTGGTGGCGCGGGGCTCGGGCTCGCCCAGGCCGCCGTTCTGCAGCAGCGTCTGGCGGGCGCCGCACCCGCGACCGCCCTGGCGATCAACATGCACCTGGTCTGGACGGGCGTCGCCAAGGTTCTGCAGGACCGCGGCATCGACGACCTCGCCTTCGTGCAGACCGGCGCCGCAGCGGGTGAGGTGTTCGCCTTCGGCATCAGCGAGGCCGGCAACGACCTCGTGCTCTTCGGCAGCGATACGGATGCCCTGCCGCTCCCGGACGGCGGGTACTCGTTCTCGGGGACCAAGATCTTCACATCGCTCGCCCCGGTCTGGACGCAACTCGGGCTGCACGGCCTCGACACGACCTCCGCCGACGGCCCGAAAATGGTCTACGCCTTCGTCCCGCGCGAGGAAGAGTCGGCGGGCCGCGTCACGACACGCGACGACTGGGACCCCCTCGGCATGCGCGGCACGCAGAGCCGCACGACCGAACTGGACGACGCGATCGCGCCCGCGGACCGTGTGCTCCGGCGCGTCGACCCGGGGCCACAAGCGGATCCGCTCGTGTTCGGCGTCTTCAGCGTCTTCGAGATCTTGCTCGCGTCGGTCTACACGGGGATAGGGCGACGCGCGCTCGACGTCTCGGTGGCAACGGCCCAGACCCGCATCTCGAAGAAGACCGGCACGACCCACAGCCAGGACCCGGACATCCGCCGGCGCATCGCCGATATGGCGCTCGCCTACGACGCCCTGCCGCCCCAGATCTTCGCCCTCGCCGCCGATGTCGACGGCTTGGTCGACCACGGCGCGAAGTGGTTCTCGCTGCTCGCCGGGCTCAAGCACCGCGCCGTCGTGGCCGCGAAGGCCGTCGTCGACGACGCGATCCTGGTCGCGGGCGGCTCGTCGTACGCCGCCGGGGGGGAGCTTGCACGCCTGTATCGCGATGTTCTGGCGGGCCAGTTCCACCCCTCGGACCCCGAGTCGGCGCACTCGACGATCGCCTCGGCCTGGCTGGGACCAGTTGCGCGCTGACCGCGTCGGAACCACGGCGCGACGTCCCGGGGATCGCGAGCGGAACGGGCACGGAGCCGGCGTTCGCCCGGCTCTTCGAACCATCGTCACGATGCGTGCCGAGGTGATTCTCGCGGGGCAGTCCGGTAAGCGGCTTGCCTGCCTTCCCGGTCGCCCGGGGCTGGGCGCGACGCGCCCCTCAGACTTCGCCGCGGCCACCATGGCAGGATGACCGGATGGCACGAACCCCGCTGACGCTGCTCAGCCCCGCAGATCAGCGCCGCCGCCGATCCCTCGCCCGAATGAAGGCCGTCGCCCTCGGCGCACTGGTGTTCATGGCGGTGGTATTCGTCTTCGCGTTCGTATTCCAGCAGGACGTTCCCTGGCTGGCATATGTTCGGGCAGCGGCTGAGGGCGGGATGGTCGGCGCTCTGGCGGACTGGTTCGCGGTGACGGCCCTGTTCCGGCATCCGCTGGGCATACCGATCCCGCACACCGCGATAATCCCCCATCGCAAGGACGAGATCGGCCGGACGCTGGGCGAATTCGTCGAGACGAACTTCCTGTCGGCCGAGATCGTCCGCGACAAGCTCGACAGCATCGGCGTGTCGTCGCGCCTGGGCTCGTGGCTCGCGCACGAGCAGAATGCGGAACGCGTGGCGAGCGAGGGTGTGACCCTCGCGTCGGCCGTGCTCCGCGCCGTGAGCGACGACGACGTGCGCGACCTGATCGCCGACCTCGCCCGTTCACATCTGATCGACCCCGAGTGGGGCCCGGGCGCCGGAGCATGGCTCGGCCGGATCGTCGAAGCCGGCGCCCACCGCGACGCCGTCGGCCTCGCCGCCGATTCGGTCGGAGCCTGGCTGGACGGCAATCGCGCCGCGTTCACCGGGCTCATCTCCGGCCGCCTCCCGAGCTGGCTGCCGTCTTTGGCGCACCGCCTCGTCGACGACACCGTGTACAAAGAGGCGGTCACGTTCGTGGCCGCGGTCCGTGCCGACCCGGAGCATCCGGCCCGTCTCGCGATCGACGCCTACCTCACCCGCCTGGCAGACAACCTGCAGCACGACGCCGACACGGTCGCCCGCCTCGAGGCAGCCAAGTCGAACGTGTTCGACAGCCCTCGGGTGCGCGAACTCGCGGCGCAACTCTGGGACACCGCCAAGAACGGATTGCTCACCTCACTCGCCGATCCCGCGAGCGGACTGCGCCTGCGCACCCGCGCGGCCCTGGCGGAGATCGGCGGCCGGCTTGCCACCGAACCCGCTCTGCAGCACCGCGTCGACACCTGGGTGACGGGTGTCGCCACTTTCGCCGTGGATCGCTACCGCCACGACATCGCCTCGATCATCACCGACACCATCGAGCGATGGGACCCGGCCGAGACCACGGAGAAGATCGAACTCATGGTCGGGCGCGATCTGCAGTACATCCGCTTGAACGGCACCGTCGTGGGAGCTTTGGCCGGGCTGGCGATCTTCACGATCGCGCACGCCGTCTTCGGCGCGTAACACGCAGAAACGGCCTGGCCGATGACGGGTGCGATCAGTAGCCTGATGCCGTGACCGAGGCATCCGCTGTTCCGGGTCTCCCCGACCCTGCACGCTCCGACGCGGCGAGCCCCGAGGCCCCACGGACGGACCTCGCCCTCTTCAGCTACGGAACCCTGCAACTGCCCGCAGTTCAGCTCGATGTCTTCGGACGGCTGCTCACAGCGGAGCCCGACGTGTTGCCCGGGTTCACCACGGATTATCTCGAAATCGACGTTGCGCAGATCATCGGCGTGAGCGGGCGGGATGTCCATCCGATAGTGCGGCGCACCGGAAACCACCTCGACAAGGTCGTCGGGGCCGTGCTGCGGATAACCGAGGACGAGCTCGAGGCGGCCGACGAGTACGAGGTGGAGCAGTACAACCGCGTCCTCGTGACGCTCGGCAGCGGGCGAACCGCCTGGGTCTACGTCGCACGTTGACCCGGGCGCGCAGCGGGTTGCCGGATACAGGCGGCGTCCCGCACAGGCCGCGGCACGTGCGGCGGCGGTTTTCGGCTTCGACATCACCGATCAGTCGGCGCGGGAGGCATCCGTCCCCGCGCACTGGACCTCCCACGTCCCGCGGGATTCCTGATAGCCGACCGTCGCCCTAATCGACCTTGGCCACGGCTCCACCGGTGATGCGGACGAGTTCGTCGAAGGTGAGGGGAAACACCGTGTGCGGCGTGCCGCCTGCGGCCCAGAGTTGCGGGTACGTCACGAGGTGCTCATCGACGATCGTGGTGAGCGGCGCCCGGTGCCCCGTCGGCGCCACTCCGCCGATCGCCTGACCGGTCGCCTCGCG
>DMUE01000166.1 GCA_003476465.1 Microbacterium sp.
TGCATCCCCTCCAAGGCTCTGCTGCGGAATGCGGACCTCGCGCACGTGTTCACCCACCAGGCCGAGCAGTTCGGCATCTCGGGTGACGCGCACTTCGACTTCGGTGCCGCGTGGGACCGCAGCCGCAAGGTCGCCGACACGCACGTCAAGGGCATCCACTACTTGATGAAGAAGAACAAGGTCACCGAGTACGAGGGCCGCGGATCGTTCGTCGACGCGAACACCATCGACGTCGCCAAGGCCGACGGCCAGACCGAGCGGATCACCTTCGACAACGCGATCATCTCGACGGGTTCGAGGGTGCGCCTGCTGCCCGGCGTCACGCTCAGCGAGAATGTCGTCACCTACGAAGAGCAGATCATGACGCGCGACCTGCCGCAGTCGATCGTCATCGTCGGTGCCGGGGCGATCGGGATGGAGTTCGCCTTCATCATGACGAACTTCGGAGTCAAGGTCACGATCATCGAGTTCCTGGACCGCGCGCTTCCCAATGAGGACGCGGAGGTCTCGAAAGAGATCGCCCGCCAGTACAAGAAGTACGGGGTCGACATCCTCACCTCCACCAAGGTCGAGTCGGTGACCGACCACGGCGACCACGTCACCGTCACCTACACGCCCAACAGCGGCGGCGAAACCCAATCGATCGACACCGACAAGGTGCTGATGTCGATCGGTTTCGCGGCCAACGTCGAGGGCTACGGACTCGAGAACACCGGCGTGAAGCTCACCGACCGGGGGGCGATCGAGATCGACGACTTCATGCACACCAGCGTCCCGCACCTCTACGCGATCGGTGACGTCACCGCCAAGCTGCAGCTCGCGCATGTCGCCGAAGCGCAGGGCGTGGTCGCCGCGGAGACGATCGGCAAGGCCGAGACCATGCCCCTCGGCGATTACCGGATGATGCCTCGCGCGACGTTCTGCTCCCCGCAGGTCGCCTCGTTCGGGCTCACGGAGCAGCAGGCGCGCGACGCCGGGTACGACGTCAAGGTCGCGAAGTTCCCGTTCTCGGCGAATGGCAAGGCGAACGGCCTCGGCGAGCCCATCGGATTCGTCAAGCTCGTCGCCGACAGCGAGCACCTCGAGCTTCTCGGCGGCCACCTGATAGGTCCCGATGTGTCAGAGCTGCTGCCCGAGCTCACGCTGGCGCAGAAGTGGGACCTGACAGCGCTCGAGTCCGCGCGCAACGTCCACACGCACCCGACGCTGTCGGAGGCCGTACAGGAAGCCTTCCACGGCCTCGCCGGGCACATGATCAACATCTGACCGAGCCCAGCATCCCGTCGAAAAACCGGTCGGCGACGGCGTCAGGTCAGCGTCCGCGCCAGGTCAGCGTCCGCATCAGGCGCGCGCCCGCGTCAGCGACCGAGGGCGCGTTGCAGCTTCGAGCCGGATGCCGCGGGCACTCCCCCGACGGATGCCACGGCCGCATCGACCGCCGCGAAGAACTTCTCACGGCCGCGGACATCGGCGGGCGCGGCCGGGCCGAGTTCGACCTCCCACTCGCGCCAGCTGGTGGTGCTGCCCGCACCGAGCTCGGTGGCCGTGACGTGATCGTCGAGGAACTCCGCCACGACGGCACCGGAGGCGTCCCGCAGCAGGATCGCGTGCCGATCGTTGCGCACACGGGCGATCGGGTGCAGGTCGTCGTCACCGCACCACTGGGCCACCGCCGCGCGCACGTCGGACGGCACAGCAGGATGATCGAGCACCGCCCGGGCGCCGGGGTGCTCCGCCCCCGAGTGGCCGACGGGGTGATCCCCGAGCGGCCAACCCCATTCGCGCCGGCCCTCCGGAGCGCCGGATTTGACGTGCCAGCCCTCGTCCGGTCCTCCCGTCCGGCACCGCAGCGCGACAGCCCGGCGGGCGAGCGAGAACCCGGCGGTGTCGAGGTACACGGCGTCGAGAACGCGCAGCTCGGACTCGGACACGTCGGACACACCGGGAAGCGCGGCCAGATCGGGCAGAGCGCTGATCGCACTCACATCGTACGTGCGCTCGATCTCGATCGAGCGCGTCGGCTCAGTCGTCGCTCGGCCTGATCTCTTGCGTCGCCTCGACGTAGGCGAATGCGGCCTGCGTCGGGCCGTCGGAGTCGCCCGTCTGCTCGAACGAGCCCTGACGCTGGTACACGACCTGGCCCTCGCTGTACGGCAGAACGATCGTGTCGTCGTCGGTGTTCTCGAGCGGGAAAACCTGACCGTCGAGCGGCCCCCCGGAAAGTCGTGCAATAGGCATTTTTCCTCCTCGTCCGAGACTACCCTCCGTCTCCGGCTCAGCTCCGTCCGCAAGCAGGCAAGGGCGTCACCTCGCGCGCCTAAGATCGGTCGCATGAAGGCCATCCGCACATTCACGGTCCGCCCCGTCCTCGCCGACAGCATCGCCGCGCTCGACACCCTCGCCGCGAACTGGCGATGGTCGTGGAGCCGCGCGACCCACGCCCTGTTCGCGTCGATGGACCCTGCCCTGTGGGCCAGGGTGGGCGAGAATCCCGCACGCATGCTCGGTGCCCTCGGGCAGGAGAATCTCGATGCGCTGGCGCGCGACCCCGCCTTCGTCGAGCGGGTCGCGGAAGAGGCGGACGGACTCGACGCCTACCTCACGCAGCCGCGCTGGTTTCAGCGGGTGCAGGGGGCGAAGCCCGAGCACATCGCCTACTTCTCCCCCGAGTTCGGGGTCGACGCCTCGCTGCCGCAGTACTCCGGAGGCCTCGGCATCCTCGCGGGGGACCACCTGAAGAGCTGCTCGGACCTGGGCGTGCCGCTGACGGGTATCGGTCTGTTCTATCGCGCGGGCTACTTCCGCCAGTCCATCGGGGACGACGGGTGGCAGCGTGAGAGCTACCCGCTGCTCGACCCCCACGGCCTCGGGCTCGCCCTGCTTCGCGACGCCGACGGCGCACCCGTCGAGGTCTCGCTCGAGATCACCTCGGGTCGCGTGCTGCACGCCCGCATCTGGGTCGCAGACATCGGCCGCGTTCCGCTGCTGCTGCTGGACTCCGAGACGCCCTCCAACACCGAGGAGCTGCGCCGCGTCACAGACCGTCTCTACGGTGGCGGAGGCGAGCACCGTCTGCTGCAGGAGGCCCTGCTCGGCATCGGCGGTGTTCGCGCGCTCCGCGCCTGGTGCCGCATGACCGGCCGTCCGGAGGCGGACGTCTATCACACCAACGAGGGCCACGCCGGCCTTCAGGGCATCGAACGGATGTCGGAATACATCACCCGCGACGGCCTCACGTTCGACGAGGCGCGAGCGCAGGTGCGCGCCTCGACCGTCTTCACGACGCACACGCCGGTCCCGGCCGGCATCGACCGGTTCGCGAAGGACCTGATCGCGGATTACCTCGCCGCGGGCGTGGTCGGCGGCGTCGACCCCGAGCGTGCCCTCGCGCTCGGTCTCGAGAGCTGGCCCGGCGGCGATCCGAGTGTGTTCAACATGGCGGTCCTCGGCCTTCACCTCGGTCAGCACGCCAACGGTGTGTCGCTCCTGCACGGCCGGGTCAGCCGGCAGATGTTCGGCCGGCTCTGGCCGGGCGTCGACCCCGACGAGGTACCCATCACCTCGATCACCAACGGGGTGCATCCGCCCACCTGGCTGCACCCCGCACTCAAGGGCCTGAGCGAGCGGGCGTTCGGCGACGCGCACGTCGAGACGCACGACTGGACCGACACGGTACGCGTCACCGACCGAGACCTCTGGGACACCCGCTCGAGAATGAAGAGCGAGCTGGTGCAGGAATCGCGTGTGCGGACCGGTCAGCTCGGTGTCCTCGATCCCGACGCGCTCACGATCGGATTCGCCCGCCGCGTGCCGACCTACAAGCGCCTGACGCTCATGCTCCGGGATCCCGAACGGCTCACTCGCATCCTGACCGATCAGGAGCATCCGGTGCAGATCGTGGTCGCAGGCAAGTCTCACCCCGCCGAC
>DMUE01000218.1 GCA_003476465.1 Microbacterium sp.
CGCACCGACGAGCCGATCCGGATCTCGGGGTGGTCGCGGGTCGCGCGGACGAGGGCCACCGACCGTCCCGCGTCCAGCTCGCCGGCCTCCCCGCCGGACCCGGGGGCGGCCTGTACGGCACGCTCGACCACCTGCTCTTCGTCCGGCGCGCTCTGGTAGTCCATCCGGATCCGGCAGGTGCGGTCGTAGACCGCGGCAGAGATTCTCGCGGTGCCCACCGCGTCGAAAGGGTTCATCGCTGCCACCAGCGCGAAGCCAGGCGCCGAGCGCACCAGTCCCAGCCTCGGGACGTGCAGTTCGCCCTCGCTCATGACCGTGATGAGGACGTTGATGGTCTCCTCCGGCACCCGGTTGAGCTCCTCCAGGTACAGGAGGCCGCCGCTGCGCATCGCCTGTAGAAGCGGTCCGTCGAGGAAATTCTCGTCACGATACCCCTCGGCGAGCACGCGGCTCGGGTCGTGGCTCCCGACAAGTCGGCCGGGCGTGAGCTCCGCGCTGCCCTCCACGAACACCAAGCCGACCCCGGCGGCGCTCGCCAGCGTGCGCAGCAACGTGGACTTCCCGGTGCCCGGCGGTCCTTCCAGAATCACATGCCGACCCGCGGCGAGGGCCGCCAGAAGAACCTCGGTCTCGCCTCGGCGCCCGACCACAGCCCTGTCGAAGGCGGAGAGCGCGGCTGGACCGAGCATCGCCGCGACCCCGCCGTTCGGGGTCACGGCGATCTCGTCCTGCGGTGTCACGTCAGCTGTAGACGATCACACCACGGATGTTCTTGCCGTCACGCATGTCCTGGTAGCCCTGGTTGATATCTTCCAGGCTGTACCTCTGCGTGACCAGTTCGTCCAGCTTCAGCTGACCGTTCTGGTACAGACCCAGCAGCTTGGGGATGTCGGCACGCGGGTTGGCCGCGCCGAACAGCGATCCCTGCAGCCGCTTCTGCGACAGCGTCAGGTCGAACAGCGACATGTTCACGCTCATGTCGGCGGCCGGGCTGATGCCGGTGACGACCGCGGTGCCGCCCTTGGTGGTGAGCGCCATGATTCCGGGCATGAGAGCACCGTCGACCACGCCCGCGGTGTAGATGACCTTGTCGGCCATTACACCCCGAGTGATCTGCGACACGAGCGGCATGGCCTCCTCGATGCTGGCGGCGGTATGGGTCGCGCCCATCGACTGTGCGTTCTCGCGCTTGAACTCCACCGGGTCGACCGCGACGATGTTCTTCGCCCCGGCGATTCGCGCACCCTGCACCGCATTGGAACCGATCCCGCCGACGCCGACGACGACGACGGTGTCTCCGGGCTGGACGTCTGCGCTGTTGACGGCCGAACCCCAGCCCGTGGTGACGCCGCATCCGACCAATGCCGCCAGCTCCAGGGGAATGTCGTCGTCGATCTTCACAGCGGAGGCCTCGTTCACCACTGTGTAGGGGGAGAACGTGCCGAGCACGCACATGAGCCGGGCGTCCTGACCGTCGACGTGGTGACGGGCGGTGTTGTCGCTGATCTGGAGGCCCCCGAGGAGGCCGGCACCGAGGTCGCAGAGGTTCTGGTGCCCCGTGGAACACATCTTGCAGCGACCGCAGGCGGGAATGAAGCTCAGCACGACGTGGTCACCGACCTTCAGGCTTTCCACCCCGTCCCCCACCTTCTCCACCACGCCAGCACCCTCGTGCCCGCCGATGTACGGGTAGGAGGGGACCGGCATGTCGCCGGTGACGATGTGCTCGTCGGAGTGGCACAGCCCGGATGCGGCGAGCTTGATCAGAACTTCCCCGTGCTTTGGATCATCGAGCTCGAGCTCCTCGATCTTCCAGTCCTGACCTAGGCCCCAATTGACCGCTGCCTTCGTCTTCATCGCATATCTCCCTCGATACGTCATGCTTCATGTGCGCAGGGATCTCGTTCCTGCGGCCGCCCTCCCTGGACGGGTGGGGATGATCCCACCGTATACCGGTGAGCCCACTCTGAACAGATCTGCCGGAATCTCCCCGCAATATCAGAAAAGCCGGGCCACGCAGAACGATTCGCCCCGTTTGATCGCGGACCCTCTAGGAGCGCGCGGATGGCGCTTCGACGCAGAACTCCACCTGTGCTGACAAGGAATCGCGGAGCTTGCTTACGTCAGTGCGTGGGGCGCCGCGACGGGCGAGGGTGAGATCGTGTCAACGTCCGAGCGCGGCCGCGCCGGCGATGAGGTCGACCATGCGGGACGGCTCGTCGATGCCGCTGGAGAAGACATAGGTAACGGTGAACCCGAGCTCGGCGAGCTCGGCGACACGTGCGGCGAGGGTTTCCCGCGTGGAATCGGCATTGACCGCGATCATGGCGGTCTTCTCGATCTCGTCATAGTCGCGGCCGACGACGTCGCAGTGCTCGCGCAACACGTCGAGCTTGTGGGCAGGCAGATCACCCATGGCCGAGAGGTTGCAGGCGTCGGCATATTGAGCGACCAGTCGCAGAGTCCTCCTCTCCCCCCCGCCGCCGATCAGAAGGTACGGCTTCGACACGTTCTGCGGCGCGTTCAGCGTGCGCTCGAGCTGCCAGATCGCGCCGTCGTAGGGTTCCTCCGAGTCCGACCACATCTGCAGGCAGATCTCGATGGTCTCTTCGAGCTCGCGGAAGCGCTGCGCCACGGGCGGGAAAGCGAAGCCGAGCCCGCGGCACTCCTCCTCGTTCCATGCCGCGCCGAGGCCCAGACCCACACGGCCGCCCGAGAGCACGTTGAGCGTAGATATCTGCTTGGCCAGGAGCGAAGGGTGCCGGTAGATCACACCCGTGACGAGCGTGTGCAACAGCGCCTTCTCGGTATGCGCAGCGATGAATCCGAGTGTGGCGTAGGCCTCGAGCATGTCATGATTTGCGGGGCCTATCCCCGGCAGCTGCCAGAAGTGGTCCATAACCGTGATGCGTTCGATGCCTGCCGACTCGGCGTTGCGCACGTGCGCGGCGAGCGCAGGCCCGAGCTGGGACGATCCGCTCTTCCAAGTGAAGTCTGCGATGTGCAGCCCGAACTCCATGACCTCGTCCATCCCGGGTAGGCGCCGCGCCCGCCCTCGTGCTCAGCCTACGACCCACGGGGGCACCTTGCTGTCCCAAGAATCCGTCCACCGTAACGCAGTACCCATGAGCCGGCCGGCAGGCACGAGCACAGGGCCTACCAGCGCGACAAGAAGGGCCTACCAGNNAAGGGCCTACCAGAGCGACAAGAATAGAAGCATGTCTGTTCCGGAGTCCTCGTCCGCTCGCGCAAGCTGGCTGCAGAGCTTGGATGCCGGGGATCTCCGCGATCTGATCGAGGATGCGGCGGCCCGGTTCCCCGCTGTGAGCGACTGGCTCGACCTCCACAGTGCGTCCAGTACGGGTGACCCGG
>DMUE01000258.1:0-1878 GCA_003476465.1 Microbacterium sp.
GAGCAGTACATCGCGCCGATCGCCTTCGACGTGATCCCGTTCGCCGGCAACCTCGTCGACGACGGGGACAACGAGACCGACGAAGAGAAGAAGCTGCGCAACGAGAGCCGCAAGATCCTCGAGCTGCCCGACCTTCGCGTCGCGGGCACCTGCGTGCGCGTACCGGTGTTCACGGGACACTCGCTGTCGATCCACGCCGAATTCGCCCGGGACATCACACCCGAGGGTGCCCGGGAGGTGCTTGCGCAGGCCCCGGGTGTCGTACTGGAAGAGGTGCCGACGCCGCTCCAGGCCGCGGGCAAGGATCCGAGCTTCGTCGGACGCATCCGAGCAGACCAGTCGGCGCCGCAGGGCAGGGGCCTGGTGCTCTTCATCAGCAACGACAACCTTCGCAAGGGCGCTGCGCTGAACGCCGTGCAGATCGCCGAACTCGTCGCGGCGGGGCTGAGCGTCGATGCCTGAAGGTTGTCGGTGTGGTAAGAATCCTGGAGTTTTCCGGTCGCCGGGCAATGCGGGGTCAGCCCGCCACCGATGGCAGAACTAGACTTGTCCGGTGAGTGAAACTGTCGACGTGGTGCTCATCGGTGGCGGCATCATGAGCGCCACCCTGGGCACCCTCCTGCATCAACTCGAGCCCGACTGGAAGATCGTGCTGCTGGAACGGTTGCCGGACGTGGCGCTCGAGAGTTCGAACGCCTGGAACAACGCGGGCACAGGTCACGCGGCGCTCTGCGAGCTGAACTACATGCCGCAAGCGCCCGATGGGTCGGTCGACCCCGCCAAGGCCGTGTCGATCAATGAGCAGTTCCAGCAGAGCCGCCAGTTCTGGGCGAGTCTGGTCGAGCGCGGTATGCTCAGCTCGCCGAAGACGTTCATCAACCCCACTCCGCACATGACTTTCGTCCGAGGCGAGAAGAATGTCGAGTATCTTCGCCGGCGCTACGAGGCGCTGAAGACGCAGCCTCTGTTCACGGGGATCGAGTACAGCGAGGACTCACGCGTCATCAACACATGGGCACCTCTGCTCATGCAGAAGCGCAAGAAGAGTGACGAACCGTTCGCGGCGACGCGTGTCCCGGCCGGTACCGACGTCGACTTCGGCGCCCTCACGCACCAGCTCGTCGACCATCTGCGCCATGACGGCGTCGAGGTCATCACCGACCGGGAGGTCCGGGGCCTCAAGCGCCAGAAGGACGGCTCATGGCTCGTCACGTCGCGCAACCGGCTCGGACGGACGCCGGGGGAGGTCAAGGCCAGGTTCGTTTTCGTGGGCGCCGGGGGATGGGCGCTCAAGTTGCTGCAACGTTCGGGAATCCCCGAGATCTCGGGGTACGGGGTGTTCCCGATCGGGGGCCAGTGGCTCAAGACATCCAACCCGGCCCTCATCTCGCAGCACCGCGCCAAGGTCTATTCGCAGGCGTCCGTCGGCGCTCCTCCTATGTCGGTGCCGCACCTCGACACGCGCGTCGTCGACGGGGAGACATCCCTGATGTTCGGGCCGTTCGCGACGTTCAGTCCCAAGTTCCTCAAGAACGGTTCGGTTTTCGACCTCATCACCCAGGTGCGCCTGGGCAACCTCCTGCCCATGTTGAAGGTCGCGGTCGACAATCCCGGGCTGCTGAAATACCTCATCGGGGAGTTGCTGAAGAACCACGGCAAGAAGATGGATTCGCTACGCGAATTCGTCCCGAGCGCACAGGACGAGGACTGGCAGCTGCTGAACGCCGGTCAGCGCGCCCAGGTGATGAAGAAGGACCCGGAGAAGATCGGCGTGCTGCAGTTCGGTACTGAGGTCGTGTCGGCGAAGGACGGCTCTATCGCCGGCCTGCTCGGGGCGTCCCCGGGGGCCTCGACCGCGGTCTCGATCATGCTCGGTCT
>DMUE01000258.1:1913-3043 GCA_003476465.1 Microbacterium sp.
CTGGGAGTCTCGCGCACGGTCGATTTCTTGATCTCCCCAGCTGCTCCCGTAGCAGAAATCTTCCGTCGTGAGCGTGCTCGAGTCCAGGCCGAGCACGGGGTGGACGTGTCCTGTCTGTTGATCGACGAGGCACAGTTCCTCACGCCCGCGCAGGTCGACGATCTGTTCCGGATCGCCATCAACTATGATATACCCGTTCTGGCATACGGCATCCGTTCGGATTTCTTGACCGCGGCGTTCCCCGGCTCACGCCGCCTGCTCGAGATCGCCCACAGCCTGGAAGAGCTGAAGACGATCTGTCGGTGCGGACGCAAAGCGGTGTTCAACGGCAGGGTCATCGACGGCGGATTCGTTTTCGACGGCGACCAGGTCGCGATCGATGAGGGTGGCGCCCAGGCCGAGCACGTCGTCACCTACGAGTCCCTCTGCGGCGCGTGTTATCTGCAAGAATCCGGCGACCAGCTCGGCAGGCCCCTCGAGGAGGGGCGAGCCCCGCGCGATTAGGCTGTTCCTATGCGTGTTCTGCTCGCCGGTGGCGCCGGATACATCGGCGCTCACACCGCCGTCGCCCTGCTCGACGGTGGCCACCAGGTGGTTCTGCTCGACGATCTGTCCGGAACGCACGCCGAAGCAGCACACCGGATCGAGACGATCACCGGCCATCGTGCTCCCCTTGTGATCGGCGACGCCGCGGATGATGAGGTCGTGGCGAGCGCGTTCGACGCGCACGGGCCGTTCGACGCGATCGTGCAGTTCGCGGCGCACAAGGCCGTCGGCGAATCGACCCAGAAGCCCCTGGAGTACTACGCCAACAATCTCGGCACGACGTTCGCGTTGCTCCGCGTGGGGATCGGCCGGGGCATCCGCTCTTTCCTCTTCTCGAGCACCGGAACGGTCTACTCCGACCCGGCGGACCTGCCGTTCCGCGAAACGTCTCGCACGAGCATCGATCTGTCGAACCCGTACTCGAAGTCGAAGCGCATGAACGAGGTCGTGCTCGAGGACGTCGCCCGGGTGCATCCTGAACTCGATGTCACTGTGCTGCGCTACTTCAATCCCGTCGGCGCTCACGAGAGCGGGCTGATCGGGGAGGACCCGGCAGGTATCCCGAACAACCTGATGCCGTACGT
>DMUE01000258.1:3088-4738 GCA_003476465.1 Microbacterium sp.
GTGAGCGTTCTCGAGCTCATCGGAGCGTTCGAGCGTGCCGTCGGCCGCGAACTGCCGAAGCAGATCCTGGACCGACGCCCGGGCGATGTCGCGGCGACCTACTGCGACCCCTCGCTGGCGTCCTCCGAGCTCGGCTGGACGACGAGGCTGTCGATCGATGACGCGTGCCGTGACTACTGGCGCTGGCAGCAGCGGAACCCGCGGGGCTACGCTTCCTGAGCCGTCACGCCGGGTGCGGTGACTTCTGCGTCGAGCATCGCCGTCGGGCAGCGGGATCAGCATCGATGCCGTGCGCTGGTACGCGGCATAGGCTCGAAGAAGAAGATCGGATGCCTGCTCAGGCGCCGGGAAGACGGCATCCCATCCGGGGAGGGGGCGTCATACTCCCACGCGACCGACCGGATCCTCGCGGTGTCAGGCCCGAGGAGGGAGTGTCGGCAGCAGCGCATCGAGAAACTTCACCGTCGCCTCCCACCCGTGCACCGCGTGGCAGGAAACGCCCAGGGCGAGGACGGGATAGTCGTTGCCGCCCTCGTCGAGCCGGTCGCCGACGAAGAGCATCTGCTCGAGGGGGATGCCGGTGTGCTCGGCCAGCTTGATCATGCCGTATGCCTTGTCGATACCGCGGTGGGTGATGTCGACGGACGTCGAACCCCCCGAGCGCACCTCGAGATCAGGGATCCGGGCGGCGACGGCGTCGCGGAGCAAGGCCTTCTTGGCACCCGTGGGGTCCCAGGCGAGCTTTGCGTCGAGCGGGGCACGTTGACCGAGAGCGGAGAAGGTGATCTGCGAGCCGCGGTCCTCGAGGATGTCTCCCCATGGCTGCGCCTCCCACAGGCCTAGTGCGCGCGCCTCTTCCTCGACGGCCGTCAGGGCGCGATCCTTCTCGTCCTCGGTCAAGGAGTGGGCGTAGATCGTGTCGAGGGCGCCGGCGTCGTCGAAGCGGTAGTACTGCGTGCCACAGGTCGGCATCAGGTGGATGTGCGCGAGTGCGGATGCCGCTGCATCCGGGAGGCGCTCGACGATCTGACTCTGGAACTGCCCGAGCTGGCCACCCGAGATGATCGCGACTTCCAGCCGCTCTGCGAGTGCCAGCAGGTGCGCGCCGATCGCACCCGGGATGGGGCTCTTCGAGGGCGCGAGAGTGTCATCGAGATCGAACGCGATCAGGCGGATGCTCGGAGTCTCGTCGGTCATCTGCTCCTGCTTCGGCTAGGTGGACGAAAGAGGAGGGCCGCCCGATGGCGACCCTCCTCGTGTGTCGGGGTGACAGGATTTGAACCTGCGGCCTCGTCGTCCCGAACGACGCGCGCTACCAAGCTGCGCCACACCCCGTGGCAACCCTCCGAGTCTACCCGAACTGCCGGGGCATCCCGAATCGTTTCACGACCGGGCGACCAGCGTGAGGAGCGTGGCCTCGGGGCGACAGGCGAAACGCACGGGTGCGTAGATCGAGTGCCCGAGCCCCGCGCTGACGTGCAGAGGCACGGTGCGGCCGCCGTGGCGCCAGGTCGAGAGGCCGCGTGCCTGACGCAGGGGAAGGTCGCAGTTGGCGACCAGGGCCCCGTACCCCGGCAGCCGCACCTGACCGCCGTGGGTGTGGCCGGCGAAGAGAACCTCCGCCCCGCCGTCGGTCAGCGTGTCCAGCAC
>DMUE01000256.1:0-11418 GCA_003476465.1 Microbacterium sp.
CCACGAAACCGCCGAGGACTTCGTCGATGCAGCCGAGGAGGGCGTCCGTGTGTCCGAGCGGCCGTCGCCAGTCCGGTCGGCGCCATCGGCGCAACCGCGGGTCCTCCGATGCGCCCAATCAGATCCAGCCGAGCATCCAGTTGTGCAGGCGCCAGAACTCGTACGGCACCTCGATCGCGGTCCAGAGCGGGTACCAGAACACCGAGACCGCGATCACGATGAGAAGGAACGCCGCGACCACGCCCTGACCACTGGTGCGGCGATCGGGGGTCTCCGTGGGTGCGCCGGCGATTCTGCGCAGCGTCAGCACGAGCGCGAGCACGAGGAACGGAATCATCACGACGGTGTAGAACTGGAAGATCGTCCTCTCGGCGTAGAGCAGCCAGGGCACGTAGGTCGCCGCGACGCCGGACAGGACGAACGCCGAGCGCCAGTCGCGCAAGCGTCCGCCCCCCGGCCATGCCAGGCGCACCGCGAGGAAGACCACGGCCGCGATCGCGGAGTACCAGATCAGCGGATTCGGGATGCTCGAAATCGCCTGCACGCACCCACCGGCGAGAGCGCAACCATCGGTGCCCTGCTCCGTCTTCTCCCAGAACATCGATGTGGGTCGCAGCAGCAAGGGCCACTGCCAAGCGGGCGAGGCGTAGGAATGCCCGCTGGTGAGCCCGATGTGGAAGTTGTATGTCGCCCGGTGGTAGTTCCACAGCGCGATCAGCGGGTTCGTATCGGAGTCGCGGTCGTAGCCTCCCGCGCTCACGAGCCATCCGGTCCAGCTCGTCAGGTAGACGATCGCGGCGACCGGGACGAGCAGGAGGAACGTCGCGGGTCCCTGCCGGACGGCGGCATCCGGAAGCCAGCGCGTGATACCCGCCCGGCGACGCGCGAGTGCATCGGTTACGACGAGGTAGATCCCGACCGCCGCGAGCACGTACAGCCCCGACCACTTGACCGCGGTTGCGGTGCCGAGGGCGGCACCGGCGGCCAGCACCCAGGGGCGAGACCAGAGCACAGGGCCCCAGGACGGTGCCTCGGGATCGGATGCCGCGAGTGCTATCCGGGTGCGCACGCTGTCGCGGTCGATCAGCACGAACCAGAACGCGAGCAGCACGAACAGCATGAGAAAGCCGTCGAGCAGAGCGACCCGGCCGAGCACGATACCGAGGCCGTCGATCGCGAGGAGCAGCCCCGCGATGCTCGCCCAGAGCGTCGACCCGGTCAGTCGGCGGGCGATGAGGATGAGGACGAGCACGGCCGCTGTGCCGGCCAACGCTGTCGCGACGCGCCACCCCCAGGCGGTGTCCGCCCCGAACGCTCCGAACCCGAGGGCGATCAGCCACTTACCGAGCGGGGGGTGGACGACGAAGCTGCCTTCGGCGAGGAAGGTCATCGTGTCGCCGGCGAGGAAGGCCTCATCCGCGCCCTCGGGCCACCGCGACTCGTATCCGAGGTGTGCGAGGGTCCAGGCATCCTTGGCGTAATACGTCTCGTCGAAGACGAACGCGTGTGGATGCGCGAGGTTCGCCAACCGCAGCACCGCCGCGAGCAGGGTGACGAGCGCGGGCGCGAGCCAGTGCCACAGGTCGTCCGGCCCGGGTAGGCCGCGAATGCGTGCACCGAAACGCTCGAACACGGTCGCGCGATCCGGAACCGGCAGCGGTTCGGCGCGGGGAGCTGCCGGCACGGGGCCCGTGGGTGCCGAGTGGGGGTCAGGGGCCGGCTGCACGCGACCAGCCTAGGGGTGGGGCCGTACGCGGGAGCCGGGTCTGCGGGTGCCCCGGGTCTGCGGTCTGCGGTCTGCGGGGACATTCGAGAGGACTGACGGGGCGGGATGTGTCCCGGGAGCGGATTTCGGGGCCGCGAGGCAGCGTCGTTCCTCTCGGATGTACGCCCGCCGGAGTATGCCGTGCCGAGCAGGAGTGCGAGACTGACCGGATGCTGATCCTCGCCGCGACCCCGATCGGCAACCTGGGGGACGCCTCGCGCCGGCTGATCGAGGCCCTCGAGACCTCGACGGTCATCGCCGCCGAGGACACCCGAACGACGCAGCGCCTCCTCACCGGGCTCGGCATCACCAACCGGCCGCGCCTGATCGCGCTCCACGATCACAACGAGAAGCAGAAAGCCTCCGAGATCGTCGACCTCGCCGCAGAGCAGGACGTGCTCGTGCTGAGCGACGCCGGGATGCCGACCGTCAGCGATCCCGGGTTCGGACTGGTCGCCGAAGCCGCAACGCGCGGGGTTTCGGTGACGGCCCTGCCCGGCCCGAGCGCCGTGCTCACCGCGCTCGCGGTGGCGGGGCTGCCGACCGACCGGTTCACGTTCGAGGGCTTCCCCGGGCGCAAGCAGGGCGAGCGTCGAACCTCGTTCGGGGCGCTCGCTCGCGAGCCGCGGACCATGGTGTTCTTCGAGGCACCCTCGCGAATCGCCACGACGCTCGCCGACATGGCGGGGGCGTTCGGTGCGGATCGTCCCGCGGCGGTGTGTCGTGAGCTGACCAAGCTCTACGAAGAGGTCAAGCGCGGCGGGCTTGCCGACCTCGCCGCATGGGCCGCCGACGGTGTGCGCGGTGAGTGCGTCATCGTCGTCGGCGGGGCCGCGAACATCCCTCCGCCCCTCGCCGACGCCGTGACGCAGGTGCTCGAGCTCGTGCGCGCCGGGGCGCGATTGAAGGATGCCTGCACCGAGGTGGCGGCCGCGACCGGCCACGCATCGCGCGAGCTGTACCAGGCGGCGCTCGCCGCGCGCGGCCCGTCCGCTCCCGGCCGCAGCACCGCAACCTAGAGCAGCACGGCTCCCCGCGCCGTTCCGGCATCGCCGTCGATGATGCGGTGCCGGACCGCGGCCGAGAGCTGGTCGACGATGATCGTGACGACGATCGTCACGACGAGTGCGATGCCGAGGCGCGCCCATTCGCGCCCGTTGAAGAGCTGGTCGAGCAGGAAACCGATGCCGCCGAGTCCCAGCGCCCCCAGGATGGCGCCCGCGCGGATGTTGATCTCGAACCGGTACAGCCAGAACGCGATCACCTCGGGCAGCACCTGCGGTAGCATCCCCCAGCGCAGGACCGAGAGCGCGGACGCCCCGGTCGCCCGGAGTGCCTCGACGGGTCCCGGGCGAAGCCCCTCGATCGCCTCGCTGGTCAGTTTTCCGAGGGTGCCGACTGAGCCGATCCCGAGCGCGATCGCCCCGGCGGACGGCTCGAAACCGTAGAGCGGGAGCAGAAAGACGATGGCGATGATGAACTCGGGGATCGCGCGGATGACGTTCAGGATCGTGCGCACGATGCCGACGATCCATGCGGGGGCGACGTTGCGCGCGGCGAGGAAGCCGAGGGGCAGCGAGAGCACCGCACCGATCAGCGTGCCGACCCACGCGATGTAGACCGAGTCGAGCATGAACTCCAGCGAGATGCTCCACCAGCCGCTCTGCGGCTCCTCCAGCGGATTCAGGAAGAGGCCCTGCGAGAGCAGGCCGACGTACGTGACGACCGCCTCCGGCAGCCCGAGCAAGCGTGCCCAATCGGCGTCCAACAGCCAGACGCACGCGAGTACGGCGAGCGCGGCGGCGACGAAGCCGATCGTCGCCGGAAGCTTGGACGGCGGGGTAGGACGGGTGCCGGCGGCCGGTGCCGCGGACATCAGATCAGCCTCTTCCGGACGATTCGCGAGACAACGTCGAGCGCGATCACGATGATGATCAGCCCGACCACCATCGCCGAAACGTTGTCGTAGTTGAAGCGTGCGCGTTCGACCGCGATGACGGCGCCGATCCCGCCCGCACCCACGAGGCCCATGATCGCCGAGGCGCGCAGGTTGAGTTCGAAGACGTAGAGGACGTACGAGAGGTATCCGGGCCAGATCTGGGGAAGGACCGCGGTGATCGAGCGCTGCGTCGTCGTCGCGCCGGCGGCATCCGCAGCCTCGAGCGGCCCGCGGTCGACCGAGTCGATCGTCTCGCTTGTGAGCTTGGCTATGATGCCGACGTTGAAGATCGCGAGGGCGAGGAATCCGGCGAGCGTCCCGGTGCTCACGAGGGCGACCATCAGGTAGGCGTAACCGATCTCGGGCAGCGACCGGAGGACCGAGAGGAACCACCGCACGACCCGGACGAACCATCGCGAGCGGTTCGTCGCGTGCGAGGCGAGAAGCGCGAAGAACAGACCGATCAGCGCGCCGACGAGGGTGGCGAGGATCGCCATCACGAGTGTCTCCACCCACGCATCCCACACCCGGAACAGGAACTCCCAGTTGGGGTTCAGATACGCCGCGACGATGCCCCACGCCCGGGGATTGCCCTCGATGATCGGAGCGAGGGTGAAGTCGATCTGGATCGCCGACCAGAAGGTGAGCAGCACGGCGATGACGCCGACGACGAGGAAGAACGGCCGCGGCCGCGGTTTGCGCGGTCGTGCGGGCTGCGCCGCGACGGGGGCATTCACTCGTCGTCCATCGGAGGGTCGACCAGGCGCTCGGTCTCGAGCTCGTCCGTCGCGTCGAGGGGTGCATCGGGCAGGATATCGTCTGAGTTCAGGCGACGACCATAGATCTGCGCGAAGACCTCTTCGTTCGTCTCGGCCGGACTCCCGTCGAAGACAACCCTGCCGTCGCGCATGCCGATGATGCGTTCGGCATAGGTCGTCGCCAGGTCGAGGAAGTGCAGGTTCACGACGGTCGTGATCCCGAGGTCGCGGTTGATGCGCTGCAGATCGCGCATCACGAGGTTGGCGGTCGGGGGATCGAGAGACGCGACCGGCTCGTCGGCGAGGATGACCCTCGGCTGCTGCGCGAGGGCGCGGGCGATTGCGACGCGCTGCTGCTGGCCCCCGGAGAGCGAGGAGGCGCGCGTGTACGCCTTCTCGACGATGTTCACGCGCTCCAGCGCCTGGAACGCGATCTCGGTGTCGGAGGCCTTCCAGAGGCCGAGCAGAGCACGCCATGTCGGGGTCGCATGCAGCCGACCGGTCAGCACGTTGTTCAGCACGCTCGCGCGCTCGACCAGATTGAAGGCCTGGAAGATCATGCCGACGCGGGTGCGCAGGTGCCGGAGGCGTCTGCCCCGGGCGCCGTTGACGCGCTCGCCGTCGACCTCGAGAGTGCCGCCCGAGACTGGCACGATGCCGTTGATGCATCGGACGAGCGTGGACTTACCGGCTCCGGAGAGGCCGACGACGACGACGAACTGCCCGGCGGGGATGTCGAGCGTGACGCCGTCCAACCCCTTCGTCCCGCCCGGGTAGACGACCGAGACATCTTCAAATCGGATCACGGGTGGTGCTTTCTGATGAGAGGGGTTCGGCCGGCGTGTACCGGCCGAACCCCCGGGTGTCACTCCTCGCCGAAGTTCTGCTCGACCTGACGGGCTGCGTCCAGCGCGTCCAGGTCGGCGGGGGCGAACCCGTCGATGTTGTACACCGCGTCGAGGATGGCGAGGCCGTCCTCGGTCTCCGCGATCGCCATGAACGCGTCGGTGATGCGCTCCTGCCACTCATCAGAGAGGTCCGATGAGACCGCGATGCCGTCGTTCGGGATGTCGTCCGACCACGCGAAGACCGTCACGTCGGTGCCGATCGTGGGACGCTCCTCGACGACCTCGGTGCGCGCGTCGTTGAAGCTCACACCGACGCTGGCGCTGCCGTCCGCGACGGCGAGAACAGCGTTGGGGTGGCCGCCCGCGAAGAACGCGCCGTTGAGCGCGAACGGGTCCAGTCCCGCCTCCTGCAGCTGGGTCGCCGGGTAGTAGTAGCCCGACGCGCTTCCCTCATCGACGAAGGCGATGGTCTCGTCCTGCGTGATCTCGGCGAGCGAGTCCTCGCCGACCGGGCCGCCCTCGGCGCTGTCGGTGCCGTTGCAGAACGTGTACCCCTCGTCGTCCGTCACGATCTCGTCCAGACAGAACCGGTCGGGATCGTTCGTGAACCACTGTGTGACATAGGTGCTCGAGCCGTAGCGGACCGACTGGAGGATCGGAACCGCACCGGCCTCGTCGGCGGCCTGGACAAGCGCGATCGGGCCGAACATGCCGATCTGCGCCTGACCGGCCTGCATCGCGGTGACGAGCGCGGTGTAGTCCGTGGTGACCTCAGCCGTGACCGGGATGCCGAGCTCATCCGACAGCAGCGTGCCGAGCTCCTCGGCGTCGAGAACGAGCTGATCGACGTCCTGCGAGGGGACGAGCCCGAGGACCAGTTCGGTCGGGTCGTTGCCCGCCGCATCGTCCGAGCCCTGGTCCGTCCCGCCGCCGGCGCAGCCGGCGAGGACGAGGACCGTGGCGGCAGCGGCGGCGAGCGTCGCAGGCATCCTGAGTTCCATGTGTTCCTCCTGTGTATTTCGTCCGCGGCGGAGCCGGGGTCGGCGAATGGCGACATGTGATACCGCAGGGTGCCCCGCGGAATCTCGACCCTAACCCCGGTGCCCGCGCGTCCCGCCGAACGTTCACACGCTCGTAACTCAGGCCGAGGACTCCGGTTCGCCCGCCGCCGTCCCGTGCGCCCAGGCCTCGCTCCACATGTAGAGGTCGGTGAACGACCCGACCCTCACATCTGGTGTTCCGGCCTGCCTGCCGTGCGGGTCGATGAGGGCCGTAGCGGCCGTGCGGGCGTGCGGGACGCTGAGATCGTTCACCCAGATGTCGCCCACGCTCAGGACGGTTCCGGGCGTGATCGGTCCGTTCCGTGCGGCCACGTCGTCGAGCACCGCGTGCATGCCCTCCGGCTTGCCGGCATCCGCGACGACCCGGTCGAACGAATCCTCGATCCCGAGCAGGCGGAGCACTCCGTCGAGCCCCGCCGCAGGCGCGTTGGTGACCAGCAGGATCTCTGCGCCAGCGCGGCGAACCCGGACCGCCCAGTCGGCGAACCCGTCCGGCGTGTGGACTCCGAGGCCCTCCTTGGAGAGAAGCCGTCGCGCCGCGTGGAAGGCGTTCTGGATCGCGCTCGGTTCGACGCCGCGGCGCACGGCGGCGGATTGCACGGCCTGGTAGCCGTCCGCGGCGCCGGCGAACTCGGCGACCGCGTCGCCCGCGAGATGCCGCGCCACACGATGCTCGAGATCTGCCAGCTCGGGATGCGCGGCCGCCAGCCCGCGGGCGTAGGCGAGCGCGGGGCCGTCGCCGAGGCAGACCGTGCCGTCGAAGTCGAGGATGAGGGTGCGGCGCATGTCGGCACGCTACCCTGCCCCGTCACCGCCGGGCGCTCGTCACACCGCGGAGCCCACGCATCCGCCCCGCCTAGAATCGACGGGTGAGCACCGGCCGTTCGTTCTACATCACCACCCCCATCTATTACCCGAGCGATGTGCCCCACATCGGGCACGGGTACACCACGGTGGCGGTCGACGCGCTCGCGCGCTGGCACCGTCAGGCGGGGGATGACACCTGGATGCTGACGGGCACCGACGAGCACGGACAGAAGATGCTGCGCGCCGCAGCAGCCAACGGCGTCACGCCGCAGGAGTGGGTCGACGAGCTCGTCACCGAGTCGTGGTTCCCGCTGCTCGAGACCCTCGATGTCGCGAACGACGACTTCATCCGCACGACGCAGGAGCGTCACGAGGAACGCGTGCGTGCTTTCGTGGAGGCGCTGTACGCCCGTGGCTACATCTACGCGGGTGAGTACGAGGCCCTGTACTGCGTCGGATGCGAGGAGTTCAAGCCGGAGTCCGAAATCGTCGACGGCACGGGCCCCTTCGAGGGGCTGAAGGTCTGCGGCATCCACTCGATCCCGCTCGAACTGCTGCAGGAGAAGAACTACTTCTTCAAGCTGAGCGAGTTCCAGGACGCCCTGCTCGAGCTGTACAGGACGGAGCCCGACTTCATCCGCCCCGAGTCGGCGCGCAACGAGGTGGTCTCGTTCGTCCGCAGCGGCCTGAAGGACCTCTCGATCTCGCGGTCGGCGTTCGACTGGGGCATCCAGGTGCCGTGGGACGAGTCTCACGTCATCTACGTGTGGGTCGACGCCCTGCTCAACTACGCCACGGCCGTGGGCTACGGCACCGACCCCGAGCAGTTCGCCCGCCGGTGGCCGGCGTACCACGTGGTCGGCAAGGACATCTTGCGCTTCCACGCCGTCATCTGGCCCGCGATGCTGATGGCCGCGGGGCTCGACGTGCCGCGCGGCGTCTTCGCACACGGGTGGCTGCTCGTCGGCGGTGAGAAGATGTCGAAGTCCAAGCTCACGGGCATCGCGCCGACCGAGATCACGGATGTGTTCGGCTCGGATGCCTACCGGTTCTACTTCCTCTCGGCCATCGCGTTCGGGCAGGACGGCTCGTTCTCGTGGGAGGACCTGTCGGCGCGCTACCAGGCCGAGCTCGCGAACGGCTTCGGCAACCTCGCCTCGCGCTCGACCGCGATGATCCAGAGGTACTTCGAGGCGATCGTGCCGCCGGCGGGCGAGTACACCGAAGCCGACCTCGACGTGCAGAAGATCGTCGCGGATGCCGCGGCCACTGCGGATGCGGCGATGGAGCGTTTCCGAATCGACGAGGCGATCGCCGCGATCTGGACGATCGTCGATGCGCTGAACCTCTACATCACCGAGAACGCACCCTGGGCCCTCGCGAAGGACGACGCCCAGCGCGGACGCCTCGGCACCGTGCTGTACACGGCCGCCGAGGGTCTCCGGGCACTCGCAGTGCTGCTCTCCCCGGTCATGCCGGAGTCGACCGAGAAACTCTGGATCGCGCTCGGCGCGGACGAGAGCATCGGGCGGCTGCACGACCAGCCCATCCGCGCGGCCGGAACCTGGGGGATCCTCCGTGCCGGGACGCCCGTCAACGCCCTCGCCCCGTTGTTCCCGCGCGTCGAGCAGAGCGGGTGACGAAACCGCCGGGAACACAGGCAAGACGCCGTGTGGGCGAGGGCGCGGGGGCGNNGTCGCCGACCAGCTGGAGCGTGCCGCCGCCGTCGGTGTGATCGGTGTCGTGCAGGCGGCCGGCGACATCGAGTCTTCGCGGTGGTCCGCACAGATCGCTGAGCTGCACGCGGGCGTGCTCGCCGCCGTCGCGATCCATCCGAACGAGGCACCGGGGTATGCGGCGGCAGACGGACTCGACGCCGCCGTCGCCGTGATCGACGAACTCGCCGCACGTCCGCGCGTGAGAGCGATCGGCGAGACTGGGCTCGACTTCTTCCGCACCGATGAGGACGGATTCCCTGCGCAGTTCGAGAGTTTCGAGGCGCACATCGCGCTGGCGAAGAAGCACGGCATCGCGATGCAGATCCACGACCGCGATGCACACGACGCCGTCCTCGAGACGCTCCACCGGCTGGACGCCCCCGAGCACACGGTTTTCCATTGCTTCTCGGGTGACGCCGAGATGGCGCAGATCGCCGCCGACCGCGGCTACTACCTGTCGTTCGCGGGCAACGTCACATTCAAGAATGCGCAGAACCTGCGCGACGCCCTGGCGGTGACCCCGCGGGAGCGGATCCTGGTCGAGACGGATGCGCCGTTCCTGACGCCGATGCCACACCGGGGCCGCCCGAATGCGCCGTACCTCATTCCGGTGACGGTCCGCTTCCTGGCCACCGAGCTCGGCCTCGAGCTCGAGGAGTTGTGTTCGCAACTCGTCGCGAACACGCGCGAGGTGTACGGGGAGTTCTGACCGCTGTCGCCGGCGGGGGGTGAACGACCTGCTGCGCCGCCACCTCGGCGATACAGGCCGGTGCAGCACGGAACGCCGCGGCGCGGATCGCGCTCCGGGACATTCTCCGGGAAGCCCCCGGGCACAGGCGTCGTGCGGCCTAGGCTGGAGCGCATGTCGGTGACTCTGCTCGGCGCATCCGAGATCCGCCGACTTGCCGTCGAGCTCGATGTGACCCCCACGAAGAAGCTCGGTCAGAACTTCGTGGTGGATGCCAACACGGTTCGGCGCATCGTGCAGATCGCGCGCGTGGACGCAGACCACCGCGTCGTCGAGGTCGGGCCCGGGCTCGGGTCGCTGACCCTGGCGATCCTCGAGGCCGGAGCATCCGTCACCGCTGTTGAGATCGACCATCGGCTCGCCGCCCGACTGCCCCGGACCGCCCGCGAGCACGGCGCCCCGGAGGGCGCGCTCACGGTCGTCGACGCCGACGCCCTCCGTGTCACCGATCTGCCGGGCGACCCCAGCGTGCTCGTCGCCAACCTGCCGTACAACGTTTCGGTGCCCGTGCTGCTGCACCTGCTCGAGCACTTCGCGCGGCTGGAACGCGGCGTCGTGATGGTTCAGGCCGAGGTGGGGGAGCGCCTGGCCGCGGCCCCCGGGTCGAAGGTGTACGGCGTGCCGAGCGTGAAAGCGGCCTGGTATGGGACATGGCGGCTCGCCGGGATGGTTTCGCGGCAGGTCTTCTGGCCCGTGCCGAACGTCGACTCCGTGCTGGTCGCCTTCGATCGAGACGCCCGTCCGCGGGGGAGCGACGACCAACGGCGCGCTGTCTTCACGATCGTCGATGCCGCCTTCCAGCAGCGGCGCAAGATGTTGCGACAGGCGCTCGCCGCGGTGCTCGGTGGAAGCGCGGCGGATGCCTCGGCGGTGCTCACCGCGGCGGGGGTGGCGCCGACGGCACGGGGCGAAGAGCTCGGAATCGACGATTTCGTCCGGATCGCCGCTGCTGTGCGGGAAGCATCGCCGGAGCCCCGCGGCATCGTTAGCCTGGATGGATGAGCGACAGCGATCGGTTCCCCTCCGTTTCCGAACTCCACCGTCCGTACGTGGCCGCCGAGAGCCGCTACCGCGGCACGGCTTACCGCCAGGTCGGCACGTCCGGCCTCTACCTACCACCCATCTCGCTCGGGCTGTGGTGGAACTTCGGCGACAACATCCCCTTCGACAATCAGCGTGCGCTGTTGCGTGCGGCCTTCGACAAGGGCATCACGCACTTCGACCTGGCGAACAACTACGGTCCGCCCTACGGCTCCGCCGAGACGAACTTCGGCCGCATGATGCGCGAAGACTTCGCCCCGTACCGCAACGAACTCATCATCTCGTCGAAGGCCGGCTATGACATGTGGCCCGGCCCGTACGGCAATCACGGGTCGCGGAAGTACCTGCTGGCCAGTGCGGACGAGTCGCTCACGCGCATGGGGCTCGACTATGTCGACATCTTCTATTCCCATCGTGCGGATGCGGTCACCCCGATCGAAGAGACGATCGGTGCCCTCGACACCCTCGTGCGCCAGGGCAAGGCCCTGTACGTCGGGATCTCCTCGTACGGCGCCGAACGGACCGCGGAAGCGGCCGCGATCGCTCGCTCCCTGGGGACGCCCCTGGTGATCCACCAGCCGTCCTACTCCATGCTCAACCGCTGGGTCGAGGACGGCCTCACCGGTGTCCTGCGTCAGGAGGGCATGGGGGCGATCGCGTTCACGCCCCTCGCTCAGGGTCTGCTGACCTCCAAGTACCTCGGCGACGAGCCTGCTGAGCGGGCGCAGCAACG